>NZ_JBYOKH010000041.1:0-58214 GCF_057799415.1 Achromobacter sp. 18P8.1.1
AGGAAGGAGAGGTCGCCACGCGCCTGCTGCCGCTTAGGGCTGCAGCACTTCGACGGTGCCGGCGTAAGACAGGCGGCGCTTCTTGGCTTGCGGCACGGTGACCTTGGCGTCTTCCATGCCGGCTTCAATCCAGTACAAGCCCGGCTGCGCCCACTTCACCGAGAACTTGCCATCCTTGTCCGTTTTCAGCTTGATTTCGCCGACCTTGTCTCGATAGCGGCTGCCGCCGGGCACCACGTTCACTTCCAGTTCCGCGGCGGGCTTGCCATCCAGCAGCATCTGGAAGGCGGCTTCCTCGCCCGTGAACAGGTCATTGGGATGCGTGACGGGCGCCAGTTCCAGGCCGCGGCCCACCGGCTTGACGGCGGTGGGCTTGCCCGCCGTGACGAAGGTTTCGACGCGGCCCAGGCTTTGCGACACTTCCAGTTCCTGCGCGTTGGCGGGCACGGCCTGGGCCATGCCTTCCACCTTGCCGAAGTAGCGCTTGTTCTTGCCGTCTTCCTTCCAGCGCGCGAATACGCCGTCGTTGACGACCGCCACGCGATAGGTGCCGCTTTGCTTGAGCTGCAGGTCGAAGGTGCTGCGCAGCTTGCCGCGGTTCAGGTTCTCGGCTTCGGCGGCATTGCCGTCCGGTGCGATGACGGTCAGGCCGTCCAGGCGCAGCGGCGCGTGGTTGAAATAGAACTTGTCGTTGCCCACGGCCGCGTCGACCGTGATCCAGCTGTCGGTGCCTGACAGCACGGTGGAGGACGGCACGATCCAGACGTCATGCGCCTGCGAGGCAAAGGGCAGGCACAGCGCCAGGGCGGCGGCCAGTTTGGCGGCGGATTTCATGGTTGCGCTCCTTGAAGGCGGTTCAATGGGATCAGGGTTTGAGGTCGAGCGCGATGGCGCCCAATTCGTGTTCGCCGCGGGCGGTCAATTGCTCGGCCTTTTGCGGCGGCCATTGGAAGGGGATGCGCAGCAGTTCGCGGCCGCCCACCTCGCGGGCAGCTTCCACCACCACGGCGTACTGGCCGGGCTTGAGGCCCGACAAGGGCTTGCTGGCGGCGTCGAAGCTCAGGGCATGCTTGCCGACAGGCTTGGTCGCGCCGCTCACGCCGTCCACCGGGAACTGCTGGTTGCGGCCGCTGCGGCGCCACCACTGGCGCATGTCCTTCAGCCACTCGGTGCCTTCGTTGTTCTTCTTGGCCACGTCGTACCAGACGGCCAGGTCGGCCGCCACGCTCTGGTCGGGGTTTTCGATCCAGATCGCCACGTAGGGGCGGTGGTACTCGGCCACGTCCAGGCGCGGCACCTCGATGTTCAGGCCGATATCGGCCGCTTGGGCCGTTCGGGCGATCAGGCCGGCCAGGAGGGCCGACAAGAGCAATTTGCGCATGGAGTTCTCCAGGGGCGGATCGATGGAATCAGTGGATGAAGAGCAGGGCCAGGACCACGGGGATCACCACGCCCAGCCCCACCATGGGCCAGGTCGCGCTGCGGTTGCCGGCGTGCATTTTCAGCAGTACCAGCCCGGTCAGCGAAAAGACCAGACAGGCGACGGCGAAAATATCCAGGAACCAGCTCCAGGCCAGGCCCGTATTGCGGCCCTTGTGCAAGTCGTTCAGGTAGGAAATCCAGCCGCGGTCCGTGCGTTCGTATTCGACGTCGCCGCTGGCCAGGTCGATGGACAGCCAGGCATCGCCGCCGGCGCGCGGCAGCGACAAGTACACCTCGTCGGCAGACCATTCGGCCGTCTTGCCGGTGGTGGCGGCGTCCAGCGCCTCATCCAGCCACTGCGCCACGGGGGCGGGCAAGGGGGCCTTCTTCTGCCCGGAGGGCGCCGACAATTGCTTCAGCACGGCCTCGGGCAGTTGCGCCTGCCGGCTGGTCACGACGGCCTTCGATTCGATGTGCGAGGCGTTGTTCAGCGTCAGGCCGGTGACGGCAAACAGCAGCATCCCCAGCAGGCAAAGCGCCGAGCTGATCCAGTGCCATTGATGCAGCGTTTTGAGCCAATAGGCCCTGCGCCGGGGGGTGGGTTGACTGTCCATGCGGGATTCGGATTGAAGGCGCGGATTCTAACATTTAATGAGAATTACTCTTATAAAACACGGTGCTAAGCGCAGATGGAAATTTCAATCCGTTTCGAAGCGCCGCACCGCCGCTGAAGGCCTGTGACGTGGCGGCTGCCGCGCTGCGGGGATAAGATAGGCCACCCGTTACCAACACCGGAGGGCGTCATGCTGGAACCGCAATTGGTGGATCATATCGGTCGTCATTGGGGGTGGGTCGCCTTGCGCGGCGTCATCGCCATCCTGTTCGGATTGATGGCGCTGTTCATGCCGGCCATCACCTTGTCGGCATTGGTGCTGGTTTGGGGCGCGTTTGCGCTGGTCGACGGCGTGCTTGCGCTGATCGCCGGTATACGCATCCGCGATAACGGCAAACCGCTGTGGGCGTTGATCATCGTCGGCCTGCTGGGCGTGGCGGCGGGCATCGTGACCTTCCTGTGGCCCGGGCTGACCGCGCTGGTGCTGCTGTACATCATCGCCTTCTGGGCGCTGGCGGCCGGCGTATTCCAGGTCATCGCGGCCATCCGCTTCCGCAAGGAAATCCGCAACGAATGGCTGCTGGGCCTGTCGGGCGTCGTGTCCATTCTGTTTGGCGCCATGCTCATCGTGCAGCCCGGTGCGGGCGCGCTGGCGCTGGTGTGGGTCATCGGCATCTACGCCGTGTTTTTTGGCATACTGCTGCTGATTTTCTCCCTGCGGCTCAAGCAGCACCGGGCCCCCTGACGTCCATGACCGCCTACCAGACCCTGATCCCCCTGAACTTCCTGGCCGTGGGCCTGGGCGCCATCCTGGGCGCCTGGACCCGTTGGCTGGTCAGCCTGTGGCTGAACGTCGAATCCTGGCCGTGGGGCACGTTCGTCGTGAACCTGGCGGGGGGGTATCTGGTGGGGCTGGTGCTGGCGCTGGTGGCGGGACATCCCGAATGGCCGGCATGGGTGCGCCTGGGTGCCATCACCGGCTTCATGGGCGGCCTGACCACCTTTTCCACGTTCTCGGCCGAAACCGTGGCCATGCTGGAGCGCGGCGCCTACGGCAGCGCGCTGGGCTATGCAGGGATCAGCCTGGCGGGATCCTTGGTGTTGACGGCCGCGGGCATCGCCACGGCGCATCTGCTGCGCTAGGAAGGCTTGCCGGCCCCTGGCTGGCGGGCGGCGCAACGGTTACGCCGCATCGCCACCGGACCCACCCGCCGTCAATCCGCGCGAGGATTCAGGACGCGGGCGGCCTGCAGCCCGCTTTGCACCGCGCCTTCCAATACGCCGGGGTAGCCCGTGTCGGTCCAGTCGCCGGCCAGCGCCAACGTGGGCCAGGGCGTGGAATTCAACGGCCGCGTCAGGCCCGGCACCGCGGCGAAGGTGGCGCGTTTTTCAATCAGAAGCTCAGCCGCCGACACTTCCGGCATGGCCGGCAGGCGCGCGGGATGGCGCGCAGCTTGTTCTGCCACCTGGTCGATCAAGGCCTCGATCACCTGATGGCGATTGCGTTCCGCGATGCTGGTGGCGGCGCTGGCCACGACGGCCAGTTCGCCCGCCTTGGTGTCGCCGGCCAATTGCGCGCGGTCGAACAGCCATTGCCCGACGTGGCCGCGCGCCGCTTCTTCGCGCAGCATCATCATGGGTTCTGGCAGGCGCCAGGGTTCGGCCAGCCGCAGGTTCAGGGTTGCGATGGGCAGATAGGTGAACGCTTTCAATGCATCCAGCAGGCCCGTGGCGCCGGCTTGCCGCAAGGGCGCATCCAGCAAGCGGGCCGCGAAGGCGGGCGGCACCGCCAGCACGGCGGCGTCAAACCGTTCCTGATTGACGACGATGCCGTTGTCCGACGGCTCCAGTTGGCGCACGGTGCTGCCGTAGCGCATCGTGACCTGGCGCGCTGCGGCGTCCGGCCACAAGGCGGACAGGTCCGTGCAGGGCAGCAGCAAGTCGCTGTCTGCGCGCGTGCCGGCCAGGCTGTCGCGCAGCACGCGCGCAAACAGCGTCGCGCTGGCCGTGGCGGCAGGTGTGTTCAACGCGGCCAGGCAAAGGGGTTCCCAGACCTGGCGGATCAGCGCGTCGGATTGCGCGTGGTAATGCAGCAGTTGCTGCACCGTCCAGTCGCGCGGCGGCATCCACGACATGGCCTTCAGGCCGCGCATCAGGCGCAGGGAGGCAAAGCGGTCGGCCCACGACAGGCCGCGTGCGCGCAGGATGGCAATCGCCATGTGCAGCGGGGCGGGCAGGCGCGGGGCGGACAGATGGAAGCGGCCATCCAGGGACGCCAGGCGCAAGGGCCGGCGCATCAGCAGGGCATCGGGATTGCGGCCCACGCGGCGCATCAGCGCCAGCGTGTGCTTATAGGCGCCCGACAGCAGATGCTGGCCATTGTCCAGCGGGGCGTCGAAATCGCCATGGAACACGCGGCGGGCGCGCCCGCCAGGCGTGTGGCCGGCTTCGAACACGGTGACCTTGGCGCCGGCTTCGCGCAGGGCGACGCTTGCCGCGAGTCCCGCCCAGCCTGCGCCGATAACCGCCGCCTTCACCGCGCCAACCGGCGGACCAGTCCGCGTCCGCCGCCCACCCAGGTTTTCCACGCCAGCCACAGCTTGCGCAACGGGGTCAGCGAAATGCGCTGGTGCAGCACCTGCCAGTTATCGCGTTCGATCTCGTCAAGCAGCGCGTGATAGATGGCGGCCATCATCAGCCCGGGCCGCTGCGACCGGCGGTCGGCTTCGGGCAGGTTGCGCATCGCTTCGCGGTAAAGCTCGCGGGCACGGTCGGCCTGGAACTTCATCAGGGCGTTGAAGCGGTCCGAATACTCGCCATTCAGGATGTCCGATGCCTTGACCTCGAATTGCTGCATGTCGTTGACGGGGATGTAGATGCGGCCGCGGCGGGCGTCGTCGCCGACGTCCCGGATGATGTTGGTCATCTGGAACGCCAGGCCCAGCTTTTCGGCGTAGACCAGCGTCTTGGGATCGCTGTAGCCGAAGACGCCGGCGGACAGCTCGCCCACGACGCCGGCGGCATGCCAGCAGTATTTGCGCAGGCCCGGCCAATCCAGGTAGCGGGTCTGGTCCAGGTCCATCTCCATGCCATCGACCACGGCCAGCAGGCGCTCGCGGGTGATCGAACAGCTTTGCAGATGCGGTTGCAGCGCCCGGGTCACCGGGTGGTCCGGCTTGCCGTCGAACATTTGGTCGATCTGCGTGCGCCACCAGGCCAGCTTGACGCGGGCCAGCGACGGGTCGGTGCATTCGTCGACCACGTCGTCCACTTCGCGGCAATACGCATACAGCGCGGTGATCGCGCGGCGGCGTTCAGGCGGCAGGAACAGGAAAGAGTAGTAGAAGCTGGAACCGCTCTTGGCGGCTTTCTCCTGGCAGTATTCGTCAGGGGTCATAGATTAGGCAGGGCCTGTTACTTGATAGAGCGCCACAGCATGATGGCCCAGTCTTTGGCGCCCAATTCGGGGCGATTCATGAATACATCGTAGCCGCTCGCCTCGATACGCTCCAGCACGCGCAGCCCGCCTTGCACCACCAGGCGCAGCTCCAGGCCGATGCGGCCCGGCAGGCGGCGCGCCAGCGGAGCGCCGAAGTGTAGCAGCGCCCGCGTGCGTTCCACCTGGAAAGCCATCAGTTCGCGCCAGGCGGGCGTCAGGCGGCAGGCGGCCAGGTCGTCTTCGGTGACGCCGTGGCGGCGCAGGTCTTCCTGCGGGATGTACACCCGGTGCTTGTGCCAGTCCACCCGCACATCCTGCCAGAAGTTCACCAGCTGCAAACCCGAGCAGATGGCGTCGCTTTCGGCGATGTCCTGCGGACTGGTCGCCTCGAACAGGTGCAGCATCAGGCGCCCGACGGGGTTGGCCGAGCGCGTGCAGTAGTCGGCCAGCGCGGTGTAGTCCTCATAGCGCTTGACGATGATGTCCTGCTCGAAGGCGGACAACAGGTCGTAGAACGGCGTGATGGGCAACTGATGCTGGGCGATGGTCTTGGCCAGCGGGGTGAAGATGTCGGCCAGCGGCGGCAGGCCGGGCGGGGGCGTTGTGCCGGGTTCGGCGCCGATCCGATGCAGCTCGGTGCGGAACGCCGCCAATTGGGCCAGGCGCTCGTCGTCAGTGGCGCTGCCCTCATCGGCGATGTCGTCCGCGGCGCGGGCAAACCGGTAGATATCGGTCACGGCGCCGCGCAGCCTGCGCGGCAAGAGCAGCGAGGCGACGGGGAAGTTCTCGTAGTGATCGATAGACATGATTAGCAGCTCGGGTCGGGTCCCCGGGGACCCTGTCGACATCATTTTAGAGTAGTCGTTTCATCAGGGCACGATGACGCCCGGCGGGGGCGGCGATCAGTTAGACTAAAGCGCCACAGGATCCCACACCATGCCGCGCCCAATTTCCGCCACTGTCTCCGTTTCTGCCCTTGCGCACAATCTTGCCACCGTGCGCCGCCACCTTGAACAGACTGCCGCCGCGGCCTCCGGCCTGCCGCCGTCCATTTGGGCGGTCATCAAGGCCAACGCCTACGGGCACGGCATCGAACAAGCGGTAACGGGCTTTTCCAAGGCGCAGGGCCTGGCGATGCTGGACCTGGACGAAGCCGTCCGCTGCCGCGAGGCAGGGTGGGGGGGGCCGATCCTGCTGCTTGAGGGGTTCTTCAACCCGGCGGACCTGGATCTCGTCGACCGCTACCACCTGAGCACCACGGTGCACAACCGCGAACAGCTGGACATGCTGGCCCGCGCGCGTTTTGCCCGCCGCGTGGACATCATGCTGAAGTTGAACAGCGGCATGAACCGCTTGGGTTTCAGCCCGGGCGCCTATCCCGCCGCCCATGAACGCGCCGTGCTGCTGCAACAGCAGGGCACGGTGGGTTCGATCGGCAAAATGACCCATTTCGCCTGCGCCGACGGCCCCCAGGGCGTGAACGAGCAATTGGCCGTCTTTAATTCGGTGACGCATAGACTGCCGGGGGCGATCAGTGTCTGCAACTCCGCTGCCACGCTGCGGTTTGCCGACATCGCGGTCGGTTCGCCCACCCAGACGCATTGGGTGCGCCCCGGCATCTGCCTGTATGGCGCGTCCCCGTTCGCCGACGCCGAAGCCGCGTCCTTCGGCTTGAAGCCGGCCATGTCGCTCAGCTCCGAGATCATCGCAGTGCAAGAGCTCAAGGCCGGCGAATCGGTCGGGTATGGCGCCATCTTCCGTGCCGAACGCGCCATGCGCATCGGCATCGTCGCCTGCGGCTACGCCGACGGCTATCCGCGCCACGCCACCACCGGCACCCCGGTCGTCGTCGCCGGCATCCGTACCCAATTGGTCGGCCGCGTCTCCATGGACATGCTGATCGTCGATCTGGATCCCATCCCGGCCGCCGGCGTGGGTGCACCCGTGACCCTCTGGGGCGAAGACGGTCCCTCCGTGGACGAGGTCGCCCAGGCCGCCGGCACCATCGGCTACGAGCTGCTCTGCGCCTTGGCCCCGCGCGTCCCCGTCACCCGGGACGCCTGAACGGCCTGCTTTTCCCCTGGCGCGGTCGCCTGCGGCCACTGTCGTCCAGGGGTGTCCGGAGGGCAAGAATTGCTACGCAATTTACAAGACAGCCGACGCCGGATGGTGTCTACTTGGAACACCGGGCGCTCAAGCGCCCGTTTTTGACACAGAAAACAGACTGCGAGGTTTCCACCCATGAAGGACAAATGCGTGCTCATTACGGGCGCCACCAAAGGCATAGGCTGGGCGCTTACGCAACGCCTGTCCGACATGGGCTGTCACGTGGTCGGCATTGCGCGCAACACCACGGACGTCGATTTTCCCGGTTATCTGTACGCCTGTGACCTGGCCGACGCCGGGCGCACGGAAGAAGTCCTGCGGGAAATCCGCGACAAGTTTCCCGTCGACGCTGTGGTCAACAACGTGGGCATCGCGTCCCCGCAGCCGCTGGGCGAGATCGACCTGGCCACGCTGTACAACGTGCTGGACTTGAACGTGCGCGTCGCGGTGCAGGTGACCCAGGCGTTCGTCGAATCCATGAAAGTGCGCCGCGCCGGCCGCATCGTCAACGTGGTCAGCCGCGCCATCTACGGCGGCCTGGACCGCACGGCTTACTCGGCCGCCAAAAACGCGCTGGTCGGTTGCACCCGCACCTGGGCGCTGGAATTGGCCGAATACGGCGTCACGGCCAACGCGGTCGCGCCCGGCCCGATCGAAACCGAAATGTTCCGGGCCACGCGTCCGGCAGGCAGCGACGGTGAAAAGCGCGCGCTGGCCTCGGTACCCATGAAGCGCCTGGGCACGCCGGCCGAGGTCGCCGCCGCCATTGCGTTCCTGTTGTCCGACGATGCGGGCTTCATCACGGGCCAGGTGCTGGGCGTGGATGGCGGGGGCAGTCTGGGCGGGCGTTCCTAACGCGCAAGGGAATGATCGTACGGCGATTATTTTTCTTTACATTGTTCTGGCTGCTCGGCGCCGCAACGCCGGCGGTCGGCCAGACGCAGCAACCGCTGCTGCTCACGGTGCAAAGCCAGGTCCATCTTCAACGGGCCGTCCCGGCGATCTCGGACGACGATTGGCGATGGTTGCGTCAAAAGCAGGAACTGGTGCTGGGGGTTGTGCAAGAGGACCGGGCGCCATTCGAAATCGTCTACCGGGACGGCACCTATAAGGGCATCACGGCGGACGTGAGTACGCTGACGGCCCAACTGCTGGGCCTGAACCTGCGCTTGTTGTCCTATCCGACGCGGGAAGCCGCGCTGAAGGCGCTCGATCAGAAAACCGTGGACATGGTCGGCGGCGAGGCGCACCCCGACGATCGCAAGGTGGCGGCGTTCAGTTCGCCCTACATCGTTGATCAGGTGGCGATTTTCAAACGCGCCGCCGACACCCGGGACCTCCCACCCGGCCTGGACGGCCTGGAAGTCGCCGTTGGCGCGGACGGCGCGTTGGCCGCCGAGGTGGCGACGCGTTATCCCAAGGCGAAGATCGTCCGCTATGCCTCCACGGACGAGGGGCTCGGCGCGTTGGCATTCGGCCGCGCGGATGTGTATGTGGACGGGGCACTGGCGGCGTATCACAGCATCAACCGGTCTTTTTTCGACTACGTCAAGTTCGGCCGCTACACGGAGATTGCGACGCGGTACAGCTATGCGCTGGCGTTGGACAATGACCGGCTCCGCGGATTGGTGGACCAGGCCATCGTCGCAATCGGACAGACGCTGCCCGAGATCGCGCGCAGTTGGGCGGGCAGCGGCTTCATTCCCGGAAGCCGGAACATTTCCTTCACCCCCGACGAGTTGCGCTGGATCGAGGCGCATCCCAAGCTGCGGGTGGTGTTGAACGACGACCTTGCGCCCGCCGCCTTCTTCAATTCGAACAAGGCATTTTCGGGGCTCGCCTCCGATCTGCTGGAAATGGTCACTTTCCAGACCGGGATCCAGTTCGACGCCTTCAGCCGCAAAGGCAGCTTCCCCGACCAGATCAGGGCGGTCTCCGACGGCGAGGCGGATATTGCCATGATGACTCCGACCGTCGAGCGCGAGCAGGTGCTGCGGTTCAGCCAACCTTTTTCCGTCGACCCCCTGGTGCTTGTCACCCGGCGAGGCGTGGCCGGGCAGGGGCAGCCTGTGCGTACGCTGGCGATCGCGGGGGGTCATACCGCTGCCGAATTGGCCCCGCCGCGCTTTCCGACCGCCACGCTCGTGGAGGCAAGCTCGAGCCTGGATGCCATGAACCGGGTCCATGCCGGACAGGCGGACGGCGCAGTCCTGGCCTTGCCGGCCGCGCGCTACTACATCGGTCGCCTGTTCAAGGATGAACTCGCGATCAGCGACGTGCTGGATTCCCCGCCCGTGGCGCTCAGCTTCGCTGTGCGGCGCAACGATCCTGAACTGCAATCCATCCTGAACAAGACGCTGGCGATTTTGACGCCCTATCAGATGAGCGCGTTCGCCAACCGGTGGAAAGCGGAACCCGGCATGAGCGGGGAGACCTGGCGCGACTATGGCGTCATCATCGCCCAGGTCGTGGGCGCCGCGGTCCTGTTGTTGCTGGGCGTGCTGGCCTGGGTCGCGATGCTTCGTCGCCAGGTCCGTGCCAAGGGGTTGGCCAAACAGGCGCTGAACGAGCAATTGCAGTTCGTCAAGACCCTGATCGACAGCATGCCGCCGCCCATCTATGTGCGCGATGGCCAAGGGCGCATGCTGGTCTGCAATCGCAGCTACCTCAAGGCGATGGGGCTGCAGGCGGCCGACGTATTGGACAAGACCGCATTGGAGTTGCCGCCAGCCGAGTTCGAGGCGGCAGCGGACTTCCACGATACTTACATGCAGGCGATGCGCAAGGGAGAGATGATCTCGGGCGTGCATCGGGTGCGGATACGCGGCGTGGAGACCTGGGTCGATCATTGGGCGCAGCCGTTCGAAAATGCCGCAGGCGTGCCCAGCGGCGTGATCTGCGGGTGGCTGGACATCACCGAGCATCACAATCTGGTGCAGGAGTTCGCGGCTGCGAAAGATCTGGCGGATGCGGCCAGCCGGGCCAAAACGACGTTCCTGGCGACGATGAGCCACGAAATCCGCACGCCAATGAATGCGATCATCGGCGTGCTTGAGTTGGCCTTGAAACGCGCGGACGACGCACCCATTGACCGCAACAGCATCGAAATCGCGTACGCCTCGGCCCAAGGCTTGCTGACGTTGATCGGCGATATCCTGGACATTGCCCGTATCGAGTCAGGGCGCCTGAGCCTGACCCCGGCGCGCGCCGGGTTGCGCGAACAGGTCGAGTCCGTCGCTCGCGTGTTCGATGGCCTTGCGCGTCAGAAGGGGTTGCGCCTGCTGTTGGAAATGGATGCGAGCATCCAGACGGACGTGCTGATTGACGCGTTGCGATTCAAGCAAGTGCTGTCCAATCTCGTGGGCAACGCGATTCACTATACGCATGGCGGCCATGTCCGGATCCATGTGGAAGGCCACGCCGTCGAGTCGTCTTTGCTTCAGGTCGACATCGCGGTCGAGGACACCGGTATCGGCATATCGGAAGCCGACCAGCAGCGCCTGTTCAAACCGTTCGCCCAAGTGGGACGCGAGGCGGGCGCGACGGGCGGCACGGGCTTGGGGCTGGTCATCAGCAGGTCGCTCTGCGAAATGATGGGGGGCCGGCTGACGCTTGAAAGCGCGCCAGGCGTTGGAACCACCGTCAGGGTATCGCTTCGATTGCAGACGCTGCCAGCCGTGCCCGCGGCGGACCTGCCGTCGCGGCAGCAGCCGATGTCGCCTCGCGTGCTGCAGATTCTGGTGGTCGACGACCATTCGGTCAGCCGCCAGATATTGGCGCAGCAATTGCGCTTTTTGGGGCATGAAGTGGAAGACGCGCCAGATGGCGTCGCGGCCCTTGAAAAGTGGCGGATGCACCCGTTCGATGCCGTGATCACGGATTGCCGCATGCCCGGCATGGATGGCGCTGCCCTGGCGGGGGCGATCCGGCAGGAAGAAGCGCAACGCAACGCAGACAGGACCCTCATCATCGGCGTCACGGCCGACGCGCAACCGGAAGAGATCGAACGCTACGTGCAGGGCGGCATGGACGAGTGCCTGGTCAAGCCCGTTGGTCTGGACACGCTGGGCGCACGGCTGGCGCACCACCTGTCCGTCATGGCGCAGCCTGAGCCGGCCCGGGGCGGCATCCTTGCGGATGCACCCTTGTTCGATCTGGCCCCTTTGCTTGAGATCGCCGGCGGCGATGATGGCCGGCATTGGGCGTTGCTTGAGGAACTGATACGCACCAATCGCGAGGACATCGCCAAGGTTCAGGCCCGTGCGGAGCAGGGCAACCTGATGCAGGTCGCAGAGCTTGCGCACCGCATTCAAGGGGCCGCCAGCATATTGAAGGCGACCAGCCTGGTGCAGGCGTGTGCGGAGGTCGAGCGCCTCTGCCATCAAGTGGGGGAGGCAGAGGCACCGGCACTGGCATCGTCGATCCAGGCATTGGCGCAAGCCGTTCTGGCCCTGGAACTAGGCCTGCTCTCGCAGCGCGGGAAGCGGTAGGAGTCTGCGGGGGGTATGCCAGCCTGCTGGCGATACTCGCTGTGGCGCGGAGCTTAGGAAAATTCCTACACGATGTTCAATCGCTGCCGATGGTTATCTCCCGTCCGGTGCGTAGCATCTAGGGGATCCGCAACCCACCGCCTGCCACCCCCACCATGTCCGTTTTTTTTCGCAATTTGCTGATCCGGGTCTTCGCTGCGCTGATCGGCGCAGGCCTCTCCTTCCACGCTTACGCATTCCTTTACCCCGTCGCAATCACCGAATCCTTCATTGAAACGGGATCAGGCAAGTTGCACATCAAGACGAGTATCGGCAAGCGAGAGATCGTTGGCGAGGATGGCAATCGGAAAGTGCCCTTCAACTCCATCATGCAGCCCGCGCATTGGCTCGCCAGCGATCCTTCACTCATCTACGCTGAGGTGCCTGCACTTAACTGCACCTGGTTTTGCCTGGTGGCGGAGGAAAACGAAACAATCGCCAGTTTGGCTGACCGATGGCGGTATTTTGTCTGGAACAGTGAAGTCCTGATCCCGAACGCAGCAGGCTCCAAGGTTTGTTCGGGCGTGATCATTCGCACCAGTCGCCACCAAGGGGTGGTGACCAGCCCTTTCTACGTCGGTCCTAATTTCGACGGAAGCTGCGGCTATGTGTATTCGAACTGCATCATGGATATGCAGGGCCCTGCAGAGCTGATTCATGGCGAGATCTTCGATACCGATGCGGATGGCCATAGCGCCAGCACCCAGCTGAAGATTCGTTGCTATGGCACCACGTATGTGCGGATGCGTCTGGTCTCAGGTCGTGGTGCAGGTGACGAGGATGTGGTGAGGTTAAGTAATGGGGGGAAAAGCCGCCTGTTCGTCAATGACAACCCTATCTCCAGCCAACTGCGCCTGCAAGATGGCATCAATACCGTGAAGCTGAGCGACAAGCTGGAGATCCCTGCCGATGTCACGCTGGGGAAATTCACGGGTAGCGCCGTGCTGATGGTAGAGCCGTACTAGCTGCGCCTTGAGGCGTCGTATCCCCGACGTGCGTCCTGCAGAATTCCACGAAATGGTCCGTCGGCATGGGCCGCGCATAGAGATACCCTTGCGCAACCGTGCAGCCGAGTTCACGCAATCGGGTTTGCTGCGCTAACGTTTCAACGCCTTCCACCACCAATGGCACGTGCAGCGCTTTGGACATCTCGACGACGCTGCGGATGATCGTCGCGGCGCGCGGTTGGGTCTTCAAGCTGCGCGTGAACGTCGCGTCCAGTTTGATCTGATTGAACGGCAGGGCGCAAAGACGGTCCAGCGAAGCGTGCCCGGCGCCAAAGTCATCCATGGACAATCCGCAACCCATGTCGCGCAGCTTCAAAAAGTTGTCCAGAATATGGGCGGGTGTGCTGACCATCGCGTCTTCCGTGATTTCCAACATGATGTCCTGGGCGGGCGCCTGATACCGCGCAAGCATTTTCCCGATACGCTCACTAAGGGCGGACGACGTCAGTTGAATGGGGTGCAAGTTGAATGCAAGCATGGTGGACACGCCTTGCCGGCGCAGGTCCGCCTGCATCGCCAGACCTTGTTCGAACATTGTCTGGAAAAGATCGTCAATCAAGCCACTGGACACGATTGTCGCCAAAAAATGTGCGGGCGAGAGCAGGCCGTGCGAACGATGATGCCAACGCGCCAGTACTTCGGCTGCCAGCAGGATTTTTCCGTCGATATCCACGATGGGCTGGTAGTACGCCTTGAATTCGCCGTTCTTCAACCCTTGTCGCACGTCTTCTTGCGAGGCCAGGGCATAGTGGCCTGGCGCATGGCGCTGGTTGCCTCGTCGGAACTTGGCCATCAGCGATGCCAGTCGAGCCGGCTGCAACGCCACCCCCAGATCTCCCAGATACTCCAGGTTCAGGCATTCAATCGCCGCCGCGGTGCTGTCGCGCAGCGCGGTTTCTGGCACGCCGCTCGCGATTACGGAATGGATCAAGGAAAGTCTGCTGGCTTCACGCAGGAAGGCCAGACCATCCTGGCCTTCGTGATGCAGTTTGCAGATGGCGACATCGATGCCTCCGCAAGCCTTCAACAAGGTGATGGCCGTGGCGCCCTCTGAGGCTTCATAGATGCGGCCATCGACCATCGTTCTTAACGCCGTCACGATGACCATGCGCGAAAAGGGGTGGTCGTGCAAGACCAGGACGTTAAGGTTCTTCATTTGACGCCGACGTAAACGTGAACAAGGTCGCTCATGCTAAGTACGGCGGCGGGTCGGGGCTAGGGGCAGATTCCGGGCAGAAAGTAGGAAACTTCCGAAATCATCGCGTCCATCTCAGTCATAGGTGAGCGTGAAGGTCAGAGTGGCATTCTTGATTTCGCCGCGGCCTATCTGATGACTTTCAAGCGCTTCTTTTTCGCCCT
Source organism: Achromobacter sp. 18P8.1.1 (assembly GCF_057799415.1). Taxonomy (NCBI): domain Bacteria; kingdom Pseudomonadati; phylum Pseudomonadota; class Betaproteobacteria; order Burkholderiales; family Alcaligenaceae; genus Achromobacter; species Achromobacter sp. 18P8.1.1. The sequence continues at coordinate 14,476 of NZ_JBYOKH010000041.1, forward strand.
GCAGATAAGCCATGAACTCGATGTTGTTCGTTCCTGCCGTGACCTGACCAATGGCGTTTTTCGTTTTCAAGGGCAGGCGATTGCCTTGCGGCGTCTCCAGGCCGATGGCAACCCCGGCGATGCCGTCGCTGTCCAACGCCAGAAAGCCTGGCTGCTTAGGGCTTTCCGGTCCTTCGAAGTGAATGCTCAAGCTGTTGTTGCCTTGCGAGATGTCGCAGTTCAGCAAACGCAGCGTGATGGGCCGCCCGGGAGTCCGGCCATTCACGTAAAGGGCACTGTCGGGTACCGACAGAAAGTTCAGCCGCACTTTTTCGCTTTCCGGGCTGAGCGTGCAGGCTTCCGCAACCAATCGTCCCGAGAAGGTCATATTGTCGCCAGCAGGCTGAGCCCCGGTCGCGGGGGCGATGCAGGAGAGGGTTGCGGCCAGCAGGCTCAAGCTGCGGGTGACCTGCTTTTTCATGCGCATGGTGGTCTCCTAATACAGTTCGGCAATCAGCAGGGCCGATGCCGTGAATTCTTTGAGTGGCAGGCGCGAGCCGGCCAGCTTTACGGGAACGGCTTCCAGCGTCGGTGGGGATTGCGAGGCGTCCAGTTTGATTTCCTGAGCAACATTCAAGACAAAATCCGGGTAGTTGTTCAGGATCAGCTTGATGCCGAGATCGGGCACCGAAGACTGCACCGCGGCTTTTTCGAATTCTGTGGCCGCGCCCCTGACCGTCAGCTTCATTCGCCACGTCATGCCCGGCCGATTCATGCCTGGGCAATCGATTTCGTAGGGAACGATCTGTTTGTAGTTGTCGCCGTCGATCTTGCTGGTATTGATGTTCTGCTTGAATGCAACCTCGATACGTCTGCCGTTGTCGCTGACGGTGCAGGGAGGGGGAGCCACCAGGTAGCCGCTGAATCTCATGTTCGGCTGTTCAGCATGGCTGCCTGCGGACGCAAGGACGGCCAACAGCGCGCCGGCGAGGGGGGCTCGGGCCAGTTGTCGGAAACGATATGTCATTGATAGTCCACTACCAGGGTGGCCGAGGCACTGAACTCGCCACCCGTAATCGTTCCTTCGCTATGCGCGACCAGAACGGCTTCCAGTTTCGGAGGCGAGGCGGGAGTCAAAGAAAACCAATCGTTCAGCGCGAGATTGGTCGTGTTCCGCTTCAGGGCGATGCCTAGACTGCTTTGGCCCGGAATGCCGAGCAGTTTGGGGTTGAAGCCGGCGCCCTCGCCAGAGATCTTCATATTGAGGGGGTAGGACAGGGCGCGCCGGCAGTCGAGCGTATAGCGGATCTGCGTGATCTTGTATTGCTTGCCGTCGATTCTGGAAATCTGCACATCGCCAAACGGGATGTCGATGGGCTTATTGTTGTTGATGATGCAGGGTATTTTTGCTCGGATCGTCCCGGAGATTTCAATGCGGACTTGATTCTTGGCGATAGCGGTTTGGGCCAACGACAGCGAGGGGGCGGCCAATATCAGGATCAAGGCCAGACCTGCGCGCTGCGGGCTGCCAAGGCGCTCCGAATGCGGGATGCGAGGGGCGGCGGTCACGTCAGTCATAGGTCAGATATAGGTTGTCTGCAGTCCCCCCAACGATTGGGTTCGCCGCCAACAACAGGCCGACCAGGATGGCGGGCGCTGCATTGCGCTTGCTTGGCTTCTGATTCATGGTTCCTTCCCTGCGGGTGTGGCTGCGAGTTCAGCGGCGCCCCTCTACCGGCTTGGCCGCGCATTCGCCGCCCGTGCAATGGAACTGCAGCTGCGGCCGTCCGCCGTAGTCATTGACATAGGTCAGGACGGGTTTTTCGCCCAGCACCTTGACGCCGACACTCAAAGGCGCTTGCGATTGAGGGGCGAGCATCAGGGGTTCAAATGCGTCCGGGGTTTTGCCGTTGACGCGATCCGCGGCATCGATAAGCGTGATGTAGAAGGGCGTGGGATTGTTTACGACGTAGTTGTCACCTTGACGCGTCAAGGTCAGGCGCTCTTGCCACGGCGTGGATGAGGCGATCGGTGCCTTGCTGAGCGCCGCCGGCCGATAAAAGAGTTTGACGCGCGTTTGCAGCGCGATTTGCAGGGTGTTTGCCTTGTCGCTGCGCGGAGGAACCTCCCGCAGATTGAAATAGAAGATCGATTCGCGGTCTTGCGGCAATTGCGCCAGCTCCGGCAACCCTTGAATCTTCACCTGGCTCTTGCCGCCCGGCTCAAGGCGCTGGATAGGGGGCACCACCACCAGGGGTGAGCTGATCTTCTCGTCGCGCTCGTTTTCGATCCAGGCTTGCGCCAGGTACGGCAACTGTTCGTTCTGGTTGCTGATGCTCAAGCTGACGGATTTGTCCTGGCCATTGAATACGACGCGGGTGCGATCCAGGGAAACTGCGGCGGTGGCGTGTTGCGCGGTGAACAGCGTGACCAATGAGAGCAGGGCGAGAGAGGAAATGAACTTGGTTTTCATGTTGAAGGGCAGGGCTTGTTGATAGGGTTGTCAGGGTGGGTGCGTGCCAGCGAGCGGGGCGCGCCTAGGGCTCGCACTCGTAGGCTTGGCGCAGGGCAGGAGAATCCGCTTCGGCCGCAATGGTGAACAGGCAGGGCTTGTTGCCGCCCCACTCAACGGTCATGACTTCGCCGGCTTGCATGCCGCTCAGGTAGACCTGCCCGTCGTCGCCGACGATGCCGGTTTCCTGGCCGCGGCGATTTTTCACGCTGACGCCGAAGGGCGCAGGCGTGCCGTCGGATAGCCGCAGGGCGATCATCCCCTTTTCACCGGAGATGACCTCCAGGCTGCGGTAACCGATGGCGCCTTCCGTCAGCGTGGCCTGTGTGACCGAACGCAAGGCTTCGACGTTGTCGGGCAGGTGGTCCAGGTCGATGGAGGCCTGGTTGCGGTAGTAGCTGTTGACATCCGTGATCACGGCCTTACCGAACCAGTTCGTTTCGGTGCCCACGCCGTTGTCGCGCACGGGAACGCCGCCAACGCCATGGGTGTCGACCATCAGGCGGGTTCCGCCGGGCGAGACGCTGCGATGCAGGGCGGCGCCGCGTGGGGTCACTGTCGCGCCGCCCTCCAATGACAAGCCCATTGAGCTGTAGGCGCCTGCCTGATGGCTGGCGCTGACCACGGTTCGTGCCCAGGATCCGTCGTATGACAGGTAGCCTTGCGCGGTATTGCCACCGTTGCCATGGCCTGCGCTGATCATGTAGTTGCTGCGATCGTCAAGCCTGCTGTAGTAGCCCACGTCATGCGTGGAGCCGCTGCGGTTTGACGACGCGCTATAGCTGAGCGAACCTTTTTCACCGAAGGGAATGCTGAGCGACAGGTACATGCCGTTATCCAACGTGTGGTAGGCCTTATTGCTGTAGCCCGTCACCGAAACACTCAGGTTCTTCAAGCGTCCAATGTCGAAATAGCGCGAGGCAGACAGGCTGTAGCGCTTGTTCACCGGACCATTCCAATAGTTTTGATGGCTGTAGTTGAGGTACACGTTGGTGCCCAGGTCGCGGAATTGCTTGCTGAACGAGATCGTGTACATCTCTTTGCTGCGGTTGAGCGGGTTGCCCTCGTATCGGGCATTGAGCACGTCATTCAGGCTGGTGAAGTTCTTCTGCGAAAACCGGTAGCCCGCAAAGGTGACCTGGCTGTCGTATTCGTCAAACCGCTTCGAGTAACTGACCCGATAGGACTTCCCCATCAGTACCCGGCGTTCGCCGCCGACCACGGCGCGCGATTGCGTGACGTCAAATGACACGGCGCCGAATGCCAGCAGGTCGCGGCCCACGCCAAGGGCGACGGCGCCATAATCCTTCGCGCCGAGGGCACCGCCAAAGAGCGACCAGCCGTTGCTTATGCCCCAGGAGAACTCCCCCGTTCCGAATACGGGGCCTTGCAAGCGGTGGTTCCATTCGGAAGGCTTGCCGGTCGCCAGATTGAAGCGCACGCTTCCTGGCCGCGACAGGTAAGGGATGCTGGCAGTTGCGACCCGGAAATTCTGATGGCTGCCATCTTGCTCTTCAACGCTGACATCCAGGTTGCCGCTGACGGCGTCATTGAGGTCCTGGATGCGGAACGGACCCGGAGGCACCTGGGTCTCGTACAGGACACGGCCTTGTTGCCGTACCACCACGCGGGCGTTGCTGCGCGCCACGCCCGTGATTTCAGGCGCGTAGCCGCGCAGGTTCGGCGGCAGCATGCTGTCGTTGGTGGAGAGGCTGGCGCCCGTATAGCGAAAGCCCCCGAACAGGTTGGAGTTCAGATAGTCTTCCCCGACGATCAGGCTGGATTTCCACCCGGGAATGGCGCGCATGGCATAAAAGCGGCTCCAGTCGAACCGCTGCTTTGATGGCCGGCCCGAGCCGCGTTCGGCCTCGGCCTGCCAATCCGCGCGCAGACGCCAGGCTCCGATGTTCAAGCCTGTCGTGCCGTTGCCGCTGAGATAGGTGCTGCGGTCGCCTTCACGGGAGCGCCGAGTGGTTTGCGCGTTCAGGTTGTAGTCCAGCACGGCGCCCGCAATGCCGTCGTCCCATCGGGAAGGCGGGTCCCAGTTAGGCGCGGTGTATTCCAGATCGGCTTGCGGCAGGGTCACATAGATCGCCGCCTGGCCCAGGCTGGTGTTGACCTGCATGCCGGGTATGCTGCCGGTATCCAGGCAGGCGCCGTCGTTCCACCACGCCAGCTTGTCGATCGTGCCCTGGCGCAAGCCGAGTTCGGCGACGTGTTCGGGCGCCAGGCATGCAAAGCTGCCGCGCGGATCATCGGGCGGGGCGAGGAAATGGATGAGGGTGTCGGATAGCCGCTGCTGGTTTAGATGCAACGTCAGGTTGTAGGCGCCAGGCATGATGTAGTTCGCGCGGGAGAACAGGCTCAGGTCGATGTTCTGCCGGTCTTTCAGATCCAGCACATCCATGTTGAACTGGACCTCGTCGGAGGCCTGCGAGAGGGTGGCCGCCAGGCATAGGGCGGTGCTCATCAAACCCTTGCGATAAATCACTTCTTTGGCCTCTGGAGGTATCTTGAAGAATCCGATCCAAATGGCTCAGAAATAGTGCATCCTCAGCCGGACGGTTATTTGATAGTTGCCGGCCTTCAGTGCTTGACCGGTGCCTTGCAGGCTGAGCAAATAGCTCAACGTCGTGTCACCGGACGGCGACAGGTATTCGCGGCGTGACGCGCCCGGCAAAATCACAGTGCCGTTGCTGTCATGCAGACGCATGGCGATGCCTCGCTGTGCCTTTTGCCAGAAAGAGATGGCTCTCGCTGTCTCCTTCGAAAGTGATGGCGAATGACGGGGAGCCTTTCGCACCACTGCCAGCGGTCTGGGTGCGGGCGCAGTCCTCGATGTAGATCCGGAAGGCCTTTCGGACGATGCTCTCGCCGCCTCCTAATGAAGGCTGGAGCCGGCCTTCGGCACAGCTCCAGGTTCTGCTGCTTGCGGGTTACTTGTAGGTCAGCGTGAAGTTCACCGCGGCGTAGAATTCGCCCGGAACGAGGGTGGCGTCCTTCTTGCCTTGCTGGCCGTCATCTTCCTGCTCGCCTTGCAGGAACGCCTGGAATTCCATCGAAGGCGTGGCGGTGGAGATCTTCGTGGCGGACGATTCGTGGCCCAATTTGATCAGTTCGCCGCGGCCGTCAGCGATGCCCAGGCTGGCGCCCCGGGCTGCGCCCTGGATGGCGACCAGACCGTCATAGGCGTCGGACGGTGTGCTGGTCTGGAACGTTGCGGTGACGCTGTTCTTGACGTCTGTCAGGTCGCAACCAAGCAGGTTGATCTTGAACGACTTGGGCGTGGACTTTTTGCCACCCTTGAGTTCGGCACTGGCGATTTGGTCCATACGGACGGTTTGATTGACGGAGTCGCTGGCGATCGAGCAAGGCGCTTCGACGATCGAGCCTTCAAAACGAATTTCACCGTTAGGTTTGTCTGCGGCGAAGGCGGCGGTGCAAGCCGTGCCGAATGCAATCGATGCGATCAGGCGAGCCAACTGATTTTTTTTCATCACAATGTCCTTGGATAGTGGTTGCAGCTTTCGAGCCGGGTGTTCCGAGTTCGCCGCCCCGGGGAGCCACAAAGGGCGGCGAGCGTTTGTTGGAATCACCTCGTGTTGAAGCTGAAAGCAGTGTAGGAATTGGGACGTTCGTGAGAAATAGGATGCGTAGCAGCGTTATGTAGGAAATTTCCTAAGCGGCCGTTGGCATGTCGAGTCATGCGCGGAAACGCAAACATTGAAATAATCCGCCCCCTTTTGCGGCCGGCCCTGCGGCTTGCGCCGTCTTCTTTGCACTAAAATTCCTCGTCCTCAGATGCACCGCTGCGTGCGACGCGTTCGGTTTTGCCGATTGCCGGAGGTTTCTTCTTGAGATAGGCCCATCCCGACATGAACACAGTCTTAATCGTTGACGACCATCCGGTGCTACGCCTTGCCGTGCGCATGCTGTTGGAGACGAATGGCTTTCGGGTAGTTGGCGAGGTCGGCAATGGTATTGATGCCGTACAGATGTTTCGGGACCAGTCGCCTGATGTGGTGATCCTGGACATCGGCATTCCGAAGCTGGATGGCCTGAGCGTGATCGCCCGGATGCGTGGCATCGATCCGCGTAGCCATATCCTGGTGCTCACCTCGCTGTCGTCCGAAGCGTTTTGCCATCGGTGCATGCAGGCGGGCGCCAAGGGGTTCGTCTGCAAAGACGAAGATCTGAACAAACTGGTCAGCGCGATCAAGGCCGTGATGGCGGGGTACAGCGTGTTCCCGTCAACGGCGGTAGCCCCCGAACATGGGCAACTGTCCGAAGGGGCGATGATCAAGAGCTTGTCGGACCGCGAGATGACCGTGCTGCAATATCTTGCGCAGGGGCGGTCGAACAAGGAGATCGGCGATTTGCTGCTGCTGAGCAACAAGACGGTCAGCACCTACAAGACGCGTTTGCAGCAAAAGCTGGGCATGACGTCGGTGCTGGAGCTTGCCGATTTCGCGAAGCGCAATGCGCTTCTGGGGGATGGGGAAGGCGCCTGAGGGGGGGCTCAGGCGCCAGGTCGACACGCGGGCTTAGTAGGGGCCCGTGCCGGTTTGCACCGGTTTTGCGTCCTTGAATTCACCCGCCAGCTTTTCGGCCGCGCGGGCCAGCAGCACGGCGTCCACGCCCACGGCCACGAAGGTCGCGCCCAGGGCCAGGTAGTGCTTGGCCTGCGCCACGCCGCTGTGCAGGATGCCGGCGGCTTTGCCGGAGCGCACGATGCGGGTGATGGCCTCGTCGATCGTCTTCAGGACCTCGGGGTGTTCCGGCTGGCCCAGATAACCCATGCCAGCCGAGAGGTCGGCCGGGCCGATGAAGGCGCCGTCCACGCCGTCTACCGCCAGGATCTCGTCCAGCGCGTCAATGCCGGCCGGCGTTTCGATCTGCACCAGCACGCACATCTGGTCGTTGGCGCGTTCCAGGTAGTTGGGGATACGGTTCCAGCGCGAGGAACGCGCCAGCGCGCTGCCCACGCCGCGGATGCCGGCGGGCGGGTAGCGCACCGCAGCCACAGCCGCCGCGGCTTCCTCGGCGGACTGGATCATCGGAACAAGCAAGGTCTGTGCGCCCGTGTCCAGGATCTGCTTGATCTGCACCGAGTCGTTCCAGGCCGGGCGCACGACCGGCGCCACCGGGTACGCGGCCACCGATTGCAGCTGCGACAGCGTCGTCTGCAAGGTGTTGGGGGCGTGTTCGCCGTCGATCAACAGCCAGTCGAAACCGGCGCCGGCGACGATCTCGGAGGTATAGGCGCTGGCCAGGCCGGCCCACAGGCCGATCTGGGGTTTACGGTCGCGCAAGGCTTGCTTGAAGGTGTTGGTGAGGATGTCCATGGACTGCATGCCGTGTTAGATGAAATGACAGTTGACGGAACCCAGCACGCCGTAATCGACACTGAACGTGTCGCCGGGCCGGGCGGCTACCGGCCGGGTAAACGACCCCGACAGGATGATCTCTCCGGCCGCAAGCGCGACGTCGTGGGCGGCCAGTTTGTTAGCCAGCCATACTACGCCATTGGCGGGGTGATTCAAGACGCCGGCGGCCACGCCGGTTTCCTCGATGACGGCGTTGCGCGAGAGGATGGCGCCGATCCAGCGCAGGTCCATGTCGCCGATCTTCACGGGCCGTCCGCCCATGACGACGCCTGCGTTGGCGGCGTTGTCGGCGATGGTGTCGAACACCTTGCGCGGGCGCTTGGTGTCGGGGTCGATGCCGTGCGAACGCGCGTCGATGATCTCCAGCGCGGGAATCACGTAGTCGACGGCGTCATACACCTGGAACAGCGTCACGTTCGGCCCTTCGAGGCGCTTGCCCAGCACGAAGGCCAGTTCGACTTCCAGGCGGGGCAGGATGAATCGGTCGGCCGGGATATTGCTGCCGTCCTCGAAGAACATGTCGTCCAGCAGCATGCCGAAATCGGGCTCGTCGATCTGAGACGCCTGCTGCATAGCGCGTGAGGTCAGGCCGATCTTGTGGCCGCGTTTGACGCGGCCTTCAGCCAGCTTGATGTCCATCCACGCGCGCTGGATGGCGTAGGCGTCGGCAATGCCGATGCCGGGATGTTCCAGGGAGATCTGGCGGATCTGCGTACGGGTGCGTTCAGCGTCGTGCAGGCGAGCGGCAATGGCGCGCACGGTTTGGGTGTCTAGCATCGGGTGTCCGAAGGGATCAGGAAGGGAAGGGAGCCAGCGTGTTGACGAGTCGTCCAACGCCGTCGATTTCGGTCACGACCTCGTCGCCGGGCATGACATTGACGATGCCGTCGGGGGTGCCCGTCAGGATCAGGTCGCCGGGCGACAGGGTCATGAAGCCGCTGAAGTATTCGATCAACGCGGGCACGTCGAACACCATGTCGCGCGTGTTGCCGCGCTGGGTCTCGACGCCGTTGACGGTGGTGCGCAGGTTCAGGTTCATGGGGTTGGGGACGTCGTCACGGTCGACCAGCCAAGGGCCCAGTGGCGTGCAGGTGTCGCGGCTTTTGACGCGCAGGTTGGGGCGGTACCAATTCTCCAGGTAGTCGCGCAGCGCGTAGTCGTTGGCCACCGTATAGCCGGCCACATAGTCGTAGGCCTCGCCCCGCGTGACGCCGCGGGCCGTCTTGCCGATGACCACCGCCAACTCGCATTCATAGTGCATGTAGGCGACGTCAGCGGGGCGCAGGGTTCGCGCACGGTGCCCGACGAAGGTGTTGGCGGCCTTCAGGAAGCCCAGCGGTTCCTCCGGCGCCTTGAACGCCAGTTCCTTGGCATGGTCCGCATAGTTGATGGCCAGCGTGAACGTGGTGCGGGGTTCGATGGGGGGTAGCCAGGACACGGCTTCTTCGGCCAGGACGCGGCCGTCGGCCAGACGGACCTGGCCCGGACCCGCCTCGGTCGCCGCGTGGATGGCACCTTCGTAAACAATGCGTGCGTGTTTCATGGTGAATCCTCAGGCGGTGGCGGCGGCCAGCCGGTTGCCCAGCGTGCCGACGTGCAAGATGCGGATGTCGTAGCGCTGCCCGGCCCTGACGCGCGGGGCTTCGTAAGGGGCGCCGACCAGCAGCATGTCGCCGGCGTCAAAGCTCATGAATTGCGTGACGTCGGCGATTAGCCGCGCCACCGGGCGGACCAGATCTGCGGTGCTGGCGCGCTGCGCCAGGACGCCGTCCACATGGACTTCGATTTCCAGCGCGTCGGGGTCGGGCACGGATGCCGCGGGCGCAAGATCGCGGCCGATGGGGCAGAAGCCGTCGCGGCATTTCTGCTTGAGGGCAGGCCGGAAGTAGCTGGCGTGCGGGACGGAAAGGTCGGCCACGACGCGATAGCCCGCCACGTAGGCCAACGCTTCCGCCTCGCTTACCTGGGTGGCGCGGCGCGAGAACACCACGCCCAGGCAGGCGCCCACTTCGACCTCGTCGACGTCGGCCGGCAGCGTGATGACGTCGCCGTCTTGCGCATACGTGTTGGCGGGCTTGATGTAGAGCACCGGCGCCTTGGGCGCGGCCTTGTACGGCGGGGAGTCCATGGTGTCCCCCAACGCCTGCAACGCCTGGCGCGTGTTCAGCGCGGCGCCCACTACCGTGCGGGGCGGGGCCGCCAATGCGGCGGCGGCTTCGGCGGCGCGTGCGGCCAGGTAATCGCGGTAGTTGTTCACCTTGTAGTTCAGCACGGGGTCGGCCTCTTCGATCTGCATCGAGATGCCCAGCGGGCGGGCGGCCATGAGCGGCGCCAACGCGGCGGACAGGACCTGGAACACCCGCTCACCCAGCGCGGCCTTCTGCACGTCACTACGTCCGTGCCCGATGCGAAGCACCACGTGGACAAAGGCGTTGTCCGGATGGCCATCGACGATCAGGCAGTCGTCCACGCGCAGCGCTCGCGTCCGGGCGCCCGCCAGCGGGAACAGAGTGCCGTCGCCAACGGCGGCGTCCTGCACGGTGCGCATCAGCGTGCGCGTGTCCAGGTCCAGGTTGCCGGAGTACTCAATCCAGATGTGGGGCATGTTGTCTCGCTCACCATATCGTTATCATGTTAAGTATCATAGTAAAAAAGGTCAGGGCCGGCAACGCCCGGAACGTGTCTGGCCAGACAGGTCGGATCGGGATTTCCCGGCGTTGACAGCGCCCGGCGGCCGGCATAATGTTAACGTGTTAATTAAAAACGCGGGCGAGATTGAGCCGCCCCCATGCAGGAGGAGCGCACGTGAGCATCAAACATTGGATCAATGGCGGGCAGGTCGACAGCGCAGACCGCTTCGTCACCTATAACCCGGCCACTGGCGATGCGATAGACGAGGTCGCCGCGGGCGGCCAGGCCGAGATCGATGCCGCCGTGTCCGCCGCGGCCGATGCTTTCCCCAAATGGGCGAACACGCCTGCCAAGGAACGTGCCCGCCTGATGCGCCGCCTGGGCGAACTGATCGACCAGAACGTGCCGATGCTGGCCGACCTGGAGACGCGCGATACCGGTCTGCCGATCTCGCAGACGCGCAAGCAACTGATTCCGCGCGCTTCCGAGAACTTCACGTTCTTCGCGGAAGTCTGCACGCGGATGAATGGCCACACGTACCCGGTGGACGATCAGATGCTGAACTACACGCTGTACCAGCCGGTCGGCGTGTGCGCACTGGTGTCGCCCTGGAACGTGCCGTTCATGACCGCCACCTGGAAGACAGCGCCGTGCCTGGCGCTGGGCAATACCGCCGTGCTGAAGATGTCGGAACTGTCGCCATTGACGGCCGACCAGTTGGGCAGGCTGGCCCTGGAGGCTGGCATCCCGGCGGGCGTGCTGAACGTGGTGCAGGGTTACGGCGCCACGGCGGGCGACGCGCTGGTGCGGCACCCCGGCGTGCGCGCGATCTCGTTCACGGGCGGCACCGTCACGGGCAAAAAGATCCTGGCTGGCGCCGGCGGCATCAAGAAATACTCGATGGAACTGGGCGGCAAGTCGCCCGTCCTGATCTTCGACGATGCCGACGTGGAGCGTGCACTGGATGCCGCACTGTTCACCATTTTTTCGTTGAATGGCGAACGATGCACCGCGGGCTCTCGCATCTTCGTGCAGCAAAGCATCTACGACGATTTCGTGCGCAAGTTCGCGGCGCGCGCCGAACGGCTGGTGGTTGGCGACCCGGGCGACGACGCTACGCATGTGGGTGCGATGATCACGCGACAGCACTGGGAAAAGGTGACAGGCTACATTGATCTGGCCGAACGGGAAGGCGCCCGCATCCTGGCGGGCGGCGCAGGCAAGCCCGCCGGTTTGCCCGCGCACCTGGCACAGGGAAATTTCGTGCGTCCGACCGTGCTGGCCGACGTCGACAACCGCATGCGTTGCGCGCAGGAAGAGATCTTCGGCCCGGTCGCCTGCCTGATCCCGTTCAAGGACGAGGCGGAGGGCCTGGCGCTGGCGAACGACGTGAAATACGGGCTGGCGTCCTATATCTGGACGAGCGACATCGGCCGCGCGCACCGTTTGGCGCGCGGTATCGAAGCAGGCATGGTGTTCATCAACAGCCAGAACGTACGCGACTTGCGCCAGCCGTTCGGGGGCACGAAGGAATCGGGCACGGGGCGGGAAGGCGGCGAATACAGCTACGAGGTATTCGCCGAAATCAAGAACGTGTGCGTGTCGCTGGGCGGCCACCACATCCCCAAATGGGGCGTTTAAGCCTCGGGAATCAGGAGACAACCATCATGGGTAAGCTCGCGCTGGCGGCCAAGGTGACGCATGTGCCGTCGATGTATCTGTCGGAACTTCCCGGCAAGCACCACGGTTGCCGCGAGGCCGCCATTGAAGGGCATCGCATCATCGGCAAGCGGTGCCGCGACCTGGATGTGGACACGATCGTGGTGCTGGACGTGCATTGGCTGGTCAATGCGGGTTATCACGTGAACGCCAACGGGCGTTTCAAGGGGCGCTATACCAGCAACGAGCTGCCGCATTTCATCAAGGACATGGATTACGCCTACCGCGGCAATCCCGAACTGGGGCGGCGCATCGCCGAATGCGCCAATGCGGCGGGCGTGGGCACGCGTTCGCACGAGATCGACAGCCTGGAGCTGGAATACGGCACATTGGTGCCGATGCGGTACATGAATGGCGACGGCCGCTTCAACGTAGTGTCGGTGGCCGCCTGGTGCGCATGGCATGCGCTGGACGAAAGCCGTCGATTCGGCGCGGCGCTGCGCCAGGCCATCGAGGCCAGCGACAGCCGCGTCGCCGTGCTGGCCAGCGGATCGCTGTCGCATCGCTTCAACGACAACGGCAGCCCTGAGGCCGCCATGCACCAGATCAGCCGCGAGTTCCACCGCCAGGTGGACTTGCGGGTGGTCGAGCTATGGCGCCAAGGGGATTGGAAAACGTTCTGCGCGATGCTGCCCGACTACGCCGAGCACTGCGTCGGCGAAGGCGGCATGCACGACACGGCCATGCTGCTGGGACTATTGGGGTGGGACAGTTACGACAAGCCGGTGGAGATCGTCACCGATTACTTCACCAGTTCCGGCACGGGGCAGATCAACGCGATCTTCCCGGTGCCGGCCTGAGTCACGCTTCGTCGGCGTCGCGCGATGCCGGCGCGTCACGCTTGATCAGGTCGACCATGGCGTCGACGTCGCGGTACAGGCGGTCCAGCAGTTCCTTGCCGATCTTGCTTTCGATCTCTTGGTACTTCGCATCCACCTGCGGGCGCATGCGGTCGATCAGCTTGTTGCTTTTGGGGGTCAGAGATATTTCCTGGCGCCGCTGGTCGGCGCTGGAGCGCACGCGCTTGATCAGGCCTTGTTCTTCCATGCCGGCCAGCATGCGGGTCAGGCTGGGGCTGAGGATCTGGCAACTGCGGGCGATCTGATTGGGTTCCATCGAGCCGACTTCACTCAAGGTACGCAGCACCCGCCATTGTTGTTCGGTGACGCCCGCCGCATGCAGCACGGGACGGAAATGCGCCATCAGGGTTTCGCGCGCGTAAAGCAGCAGATGGGGGAGATTGCGGTGGTGGAAGCTCGGACTCATGGCGGCTATGTTAGCAAGAAGCCATCCATTTTTTGACCAAATATTTGCGTGCGTCGTGCGCGCCACACCGCCATCGGCGCCGCGTGGGGCGGGGCCGATGTCGGGGACAGGGCTGGGGGTCAGGCCGGGTTTTGCTGCGCCAGTTCTTGCAGGTCGTCCGGCAGGGTCAGGTCAGGCGCGCCTTGCTGCAATTCACGCAGCGCCGCGACGGCTTCGTCCTGCTGGTCGTCCTGGACCAATGCGCGAATGTGAGCCACGCGGGCCTCGACGTCCTGTTCGCTGAACGCCACGACTTCCGTGGCCGTGGCGTCGCCTTGCTGCGCCGTTTCGGCAGCAGCGGTTTCCGGGGCCGCGGGGGCCGCCTGAGGTTGGCTTGCGGCCGTGTCGGTCGGGGATGCCACCACGCGCTGGGTGGTGACGGGTGCAGCTTGCTTGCCGGTCAGGGCTTCGGCCAGCGCAGCAGGGGCCGGTGCCGGCGAGCGTTCGGCGCTGGTGCCGACTTCGTGGGGAGCCGCCAGTTGCGCGGTCACTTCCTGCATGTCGGCGCTTTCGCGCATGTCGGTCCAGGCGAATAGCCCGGCCACCATGGCGGCGCAAGCGGCCGCGGCCCAGCCGGGATGCCAGCTGTGGCCAGGATGCCAGGTACGGCGCACCGCCGCGTCAAGTTCGGGACTGGTCCCGGGTCTGGGCTTACGGTACAGGGCGCGCAGATCCCGTTCATCGTCTTCATCGAAAGGGGGGCGATAGGTAATGCTCATGCGCGTACTCCTCGCGCCTACGCCCGGTGGCTGGACGTATCCGCGTTTGACCTTTGCTGGGCGCCGCGCCGGTGGTCCGGCGGTCTCGTCGTGGCTAGGGTCTTGTTCCGGTTTATGCGGCCTAGGCAAAGACCGCAGGGCGATTGCGCCGCGATTCCCGTTGCTGCGCCCGTGTAGGGCGTTTGGCGCCGGGTATGCCGTCCTGACGGGACGGTTCGACAATGCGCTGCACCCGTTGATTATGCGCGATTTGTGGAATTCCGGCAGGGAATTTCTTCTATTTGCATGATGTAACTTGAGACTGTCCCTGTTAGTGAAAGCGAAATGACAGATTCACGCACCGGGACGGCGCAAAGGGCTCGGCAAGAGGGGCGTTTTGATGTGCGGCCCGCGCGCTGGAACGACAGGTTGCCGGTACACTTTCGCGCATGGCCAAATCCCGAACCGTATACGTGTGCGCCGACTGCGGCGGCACCACCCCGAAGTGGCAGGGCAAATGCCCGCATTGCAACGCCTGGAACACGCTGGAAGAAACAGTGGAATCGTCGTCGCCCGCCGCGTCGGCGCACCGCTACGCGCCGCTGGCCTCGGCCAGCCCCGTGCGCAGCCTGTCTGAAATCGAAGCCCGCGAAACACCGCGCCAGCCCACCGGGCTGGACGAATTCGATCGTGTGCTGGGCGGCGGCCTGGTGGCTGGCGCCGTGGTGCTGATCGGCGGCGATCCGGGCATCGGCAAGTCCACGCTGCTGCTGCAGGCGTTGGCGTCGATGTCGCAGACCACGAGCGTGCTGTACGTTACCGGCGAGGAGTCCGCCGAACAGGTCGCGCTGCGCGCCCGCCGGCTGGACTTGCAGACGGGCAACGTCAACCTCCTGGCCGAGATCCGGCTGGAGGCCATCCAGGCTGCCGTATCCGAGCAGAAGCCGACGGTCGCCGTGATCGATTCGATCCAGACCCTGTATAGCGGCGAACTCAGCGCGGCGCCGGGCTCGGTGTCGCAGGTGCGCGAATGCGCGGCCCAATTGACGCGGCTGGCCAAACAGACGGGCATCGCCATCGTCATGATCGGCCACGTCACGAAGGACGGCGCGCTGGCGGGCCCGCGCGTGCTGGAGCACATCGTGGACACGGTGCTGTATTTCGAGGGCGACACGCATTCGTCGTTCCGGCTGGTGCGGGCGTTCAAGAACCGCTTCGGCGCGGTCAACGAACTGGGCGTGTTCGCGATGACCGATCGCGGCTTGCGCGGCGTGGCCAATCCATCGGCGCTGTTCCTGTCGCAGCACGAGCAGCAGGTCGCGGGTTCTTGCGTGATGGCCACGCAAGAGGGCACGCGGCCGCTGCTGGTCGAGATCCAGGCACTGGTCGACAGTTCCCACGCGCCCAACCCGCGCCGGCTGACGGTCGGCCTGGAGGGCAACCGCCTGGCCATGCTGCTGGCGGTACTGCACCGGCATGCCGGCGTCACGACCTTCGACCAGGACGTGTTCGTCAATGCGGTGGGCGGCGTGCGCATTACCGAGCCGGCGGCCGACTTGCCCGTGCTGCTGGCCATCATGTCGTCACTTCGCGACAAGCCGCTGCCGCGCGGCCTCATCGCGTTCGGTGAAGTGGGCCTGGCGGGCGAAATCCGGCCTGCGCCGCGTGGCCAGGAGCGTTTGCGCGAAGCGGCCAAGCTGGGCTTTTCCATTGCGTTGATCCCCAAGGCTAACGCGCCCCGCCAGCCCATCGAAGGACTGGAGATCTGGGCGGTGGACCGGTTGGACGCCGCGCTGGACAAGTTGCGTTGATGCCTTGGGCCGGCGGGTGCCGGACCGGGGCCTGTTGAACTTCCTTTTATTGAATCGCCCATCCTGGACAAGGCCGGGTCTGCTGGAGCAAGACGTGAGTCTGTTTGTTATCGCCGCGTGCCTGGCCGCGGGTGGCCTGATCGGTTTCATGGGCGGCGTGCTGGGCATCGGGGGCGGACTCATCGCCATTCCCGCGCTGGTGCTGCTGATGGGAATGTCGCAGCAACTGGCCCAAGGCACGGCGCTGATCATGGTGTTGCCCGCCATCACGATGGCCGTGCGCAAGTACAACCAGCAAACCCGCATCGACAAGCGCGTGGCCGCCGCAGGGGCCGCAGGCGCCGTGGTCTTCACCTGGGTGGGTGCGCGGCTGGCGCTGGGCATCGACTCCAGCATCCTGCGCCAGAGCTTTGCGGTGTTCCTGTTTTTCATCGCCTTGTTCTACGTCTGGCAGACTTGGCGCGCCGCACGCCCCGCGACCCGGCGTCAGCGGGCCGACAAGGGCCCGGCGCCCACCTTTACCCCGCGCCGCGCCATTGCGCTGGGTATCCTGTGCGGGACGTTGGGCGGCTTCTTCGGCGTGGGCGGCGCGGTGTTGGCCGTGCCGATCATCACATCGGTTTTCCGTTTGCCGCAAACCACCGCACAGGCCTTGGCGTTGAGCATGGTGATCCCCGGTTCAACCATCGCACTGATCACGTACGCGTGGGCGGGCCAGGCGGATTGGATGGTCGGTTTGCCGCTAGCCGTCGGCAGCCTGCTCTTCGTGCCTGTCGGCGTGAAGCTTGCGTACCGGCTTCCTGAACGCAAGCTGAGAATCTGCTTTGCACTGATGCTGTTCGCCACGGTCGGGCTGCTGGCATTCGAGGCGTGAGTGCGGCGCTTACGGTGCGTATTAGCAAACGTTAGCGTCCGAAATTTTGTGGTTCCGCGGTGAACCTTCTGCAGGGCCGGCCTTCAAACGGAGTACGGGGTAAGCGGCGATGTTGCCGCCCCGTGTCGGAAAGGGCTTCGGCCCTTACATTCAGGAGTTCATGAAATGACGACTCACTCCCGTATCGCTGCGTTCTTGTCCACCTCGGCGTTATGCCTCGGTCTTGCTGCTGCGCCTTCGGCGTTCGCGGCAGGCGCCGACGCTTCTGCCAAGGCGGGCGAAACCAAGACCCAGGCGCAGCACAAGCATCACAAGTCTGACAAGACGTCCGCCAAACCGGCGGCCGCCAAATCGGGCACAGCATCGAAGATGGACCATTCCGGCGCCACGACGCCGGCGAAGTAAGCAGGGGGCTGTAAAGCCCGAAAGTAGTTCCTTTGCAGGAAGACTGCCGATCCCGCGGGACCGGAAAGTCGAAAGCCTCTCGGTATGGGCACCGAGAGGCTTTTTTGTTTCACCCTGACGTTAGTACCGAAATTGGACCCATATTCTGCAGGTCTTCGATCAACCCGGGCCCGGTTGGCTCCCAGCCGAGTTGTTCGCGCGTAAGAGTGCTTGAGGCAGGCATGTCGATCCCGACGAAGTGGCCAAACGGACCGAAATGTCCAGCAGCCTCTGCCGACGTGATCGACACGACGGGGACGCCGAGTCCGGCGCCGATCATTTCTGCGATCTTCCGCATCGTGATGCCTTCCTCGGCGACGGCATGCCATCGCGCTCCCGACCGGTGCTGCTCCAGCGCCAGGCGATAAAGCCGCGCCACGTCAGTCACGTGGCCGGCCGGCCAGCGATTGGCGCCGTCGCCGACGTAGGCCGAGATGCCCTTGGCCTTGGCGATCTGGATGAGTGGCGAGACGAGGCCCTGCTTTTCCGTGTCATGCACTTGGGGGAGCCGGACTGCCGCCACGCTGACGCCTTGCTTCGCCCATTCCTCCCCAGTCAGTTCGGACATCTTGCGCGGGTTCGGGTTGTCGCGGTCGAAGCTGTTCTCGAGCGCGGGCAGGCCGGGGCCGCGGTTGCCCATGCCGGTGCCCGATGTGATGAGAAAGGGCCGGTCAGAGCCAATGAGCACAGCGCCTATCGCCTGGATGACCCGGCGATCTTTCTCGACGTTTGCGACGAAGCGGGAGAAGTCGTGGTCGAAGGCGGTGTGGATCACGGCGTCGGCCTGGGAGGCGCCCGTCGCGATACTGTCGGGATGCTCCAGATCGCCGTAATGGACATCCGCGCCGGCCTTCTTCAGCCAGTGCGCGCCCGCATCCGAACGGGTGAGGCCGAGCACCTGATGGCCAGCCCCGATGAGTTCTCCAACGATTCGGGAGCCGATGAAGCCGGTTGCACCGGTCAGAAATACGCGCATGAAATACCTCCGAGTGGTTCAGCCCGTAGTCTTGCGCGCAAAATTAAACTGTTAAAGTAGTGATCTTATCGTAGTATAAATATCAACAGAATAACCATGCCAGTCGCTTCTGCGAATTCGCTGGGAACGTATCTTCGCGATCGCCGCACCCGGCTTGATCCGGCTAGCTTTGGGATCCCCGCCGGTCGCCGGCGTACCCCGGGATTGCGCCGGGAGGAGGTCGCGCAGCGAGCCAATATCAGTACGACCTGGTACACGTGGCTCGAGCAGGGCCGCGGCGGCGCTCCCTCGGCAGCCGTGCTGGATCGGATTGCCACCGGCATGATGTTGACCGAGCCTGAGCGCGAGCATCTGTTTATGCTCGGGCTTGGCCACCCACCCGAGGTCCGCTATAAGGTGGTCGACGGTGTAACGCCCAGGCTCCAGCGGGTCCTCGATGCGCTCGAAGTCAGTCCTGCGTTCATCAAGACCGCCACGTGGGATGTCATCGCCTGGAACCGCGCTGCGGCGGCGGTGCTGAAGGACTATTCCGAGCTGCCGCGCGAACAACGCAACATCCTTCGGCTCATGTTCGGAAGCGCACACGTGCGATCAGTTCAGGACGATTGGGAGAGCGTCGCGCGTTTTGTTGTCGGCGCCTTCAGAGCCGACGCGGCACGGGCGGGCGCCAGTGAAGAGATCACGCGCCTTGTCGATGAGCTGTCGCAGATCAGCCCAGATTTCGAGAGGATGTGGCGGGACAATGACGTGGTGGCGCATGGCGAAGGACTGAAGCGCCTGCGACACCCGGACCTCGGCCTGCTGGAACTGGAATTCTCCGCCTTTGCTGTCGATGGCCGTCCGGAGCTCGGTATGGTTGTCTATAACCCCACAACGGAGGCGGACGCCGAGCGCATCCGGTCGCTCATCGCCGCGCGCACTGCTTGAACGCGCGCCGCCGCGGCACTTACCGCCTCATGCTCAAGTTCATGCCGAAGCGTAGACCTTTGTCTTGGAGACCTTGATATCGCGCACCGGCGAAGCTCCGAACATACGACCATACTCGCGTGTGAACTGCGGCACGCTCTGGTAGCCCACGGCATAAGCAGCCATGCTGGCCGACGCGCCCTCTGACGACATCATCCGTCGTGCTTCGATCAGCCGCAGTTGCTTCTGGAACTGTAGGGGCGACAGCGTGGTGACGGCGCGGAAGTGCTGGTGAAACGTAGATGGACTCATGCCCGCCGCCTCGGCCAGGCGCTCGACGCGCAGCTGCTGCGCGTACTCGGACCGAATGATAGCTACGGCACGAGCGACACGCTGGGCGCTGCCTTCAACGATGCCCAGATTGCGGATCGCTGGGCCATGGCGGCCGGCAAGAAGCCAGAAGTGCATTTCCCGGATCACTTGCGCCTTCAGGAGCGGCATCGCCACCGGGCGGTCGAGCAGGCGCATCAAGCGTAGTGCGGCGTCGGCAACCTCAGCTTCGGTGGGTTCGACCCGTACCGGAGCGCCAGTTTCCTCCTGTGCAATATCCATCTCAAGCGCAAGTTCCTCGATCACGGCAGGGTCTAAATCAAAAACCAGCGAGTAGTACGGCTCGCTCGCGTTGCCCCGTGTGATCTGGCTGACCGTGGGCACATCCGCGGTGATGAGCAGGGAGTCGCCTGCGCCGAAATCAAACGTGCGGTTGCCCATCATCACGCGCTTGCTGCCTTGCACTACGAGCGCGATCAGCGGGCGTGAGATGGCGTATTGCAGTTCGCTGGGCGTATCGGCGCGAATCGTCGTTAACCCCGTGATTGGAGTGCTCGCGATGCCTTGCGCGTTGGTGTGGAAGTCCGCATAGCGGCGGACGGCGGTGAGCAGAGTTTCAGCCATTCATGGAGCGTAGCCCTGGTCGGGCGGATGCGCAATCGGATGACAGAGGATCAGGCAATAATCTCCGAGGTTTCGGCAACTCTCGGTACCTATCCAGATAGACCGCTCGGGGTATCAGGGCTTTCGGCATTGAGCGCGCCATTCCGCCGAGCGTGGTGGTGATTGTTTCGGGCGCAAATTGGGCCTTATTTGGTCCAGAGGAATAGGCAACAAGGCCGGAGGAACCAGCAACCACCGAGGAGGACTCGGCCAGATACTGTTCCTGTCATATCGACACCACCTTACCGGAGCACTATATGTCCACTATTTCGTTAGTCACCGGCGCCAGCCGTGGCCTCGGTCGCAATACCGCATTGAGCATCGCCAGCCACGGCGGCGACGTCATTCTGACCTACCGCAGCGGCGAAGCCGATGCCCGCAAGGTCGTCAGCCAGATCGAAGCCTTGGGACGCAAGGCCGTCGCCCTGCAGTTGGACGCCAACGACGTATCGACGTTCGCACGCTTCACCCAAAACGTCGCCGCTGCGCTGAAAGACGTCTGGGGGTGCGATACGTTCGACCACTTGGTCAACAACGCCGGCCACGGCGAGATGGCGGCCTTTGCCGAGACGACCGTGGCGCAGTTCGATGCGCTGATCAACGTTCACGTCAAAGGCGTCTTCTTCCTCACCCAAGCGCTGCTGCCCTTGCTCGCGGATGGTGGCCGCATCGTCAACCTGTCCACGGGACTGACCCGCGTGACCTACCCCGGTTTCTCGGCCTATGCCACGGCCAAAGGTGCAGTCGAGATTCTCAGCGTGTGCATGGCCAAGGAACTTGGCAGCCGCGGCATCACCGTTAATACCGTGGCCCCTGGCGCGATCGAAACCGATTTCCTGGGCGGTGCGGTGCGCGATATGCCCGAACTCAACAAGCAGTTCGCCGACATGACCGCGCTGGGACGGGTGGGTGTGCCCGATGACATCGGTCCGATGATCGCCAGCCTGCTGGGACCGGACAACCGCTGGATCACCGGTCAGCGCATCGAAGTCTCGGGCGGTCAGGTTATCTGACCTCTCCGATTTCTGCGCCGACGCGGCGCAGGGTGCGCTTATTCCACCGGCGTGATCACGCGGCCTGTGTCGAAGTAGGCCTGCAGGTTCTCCAGCATCAGGTTCTCCATGGCCAGGCGCGTCTCCAGCGTGGCGCTGCCGATGTGCGGCAGGACGACGGCGTTGTCGCTCTTGGTCAGGGCTTCCGGCACCTTGGGTTCGTGTTCGAACACGTCCAGCGCGGCGCAGCCCAGCTTGCCGGCTTCCAACGCGGCGACCAGCGCGGTTTCATCAATGACCGGACCGCGCGCGATGTTGACGATGATGCCCTTGGGGCCCAGCGCTTCCAGGACCGGCTGGTTGACCAGATGGCGCGTGCTGGGGCCGCCCACGGTGGCCACGATCAGGAAATCGGCCCATTTGGCCAGGTCTACCAGTGAGACCTCGTAGCCGTAGTCGATGTCATCGCGTTTGCGGCGGTTGTGATAGCGCACCTCCATGTCGAACCCGGTGCCGCGCTTGGCGATGGCCTCGCCGATCCGGCCCAGGCCCACGATGCCCAGCTTCTTGCCGCTGACGCGCAGGCCCAGCGGGATGCTGCCGTGCACCTGGCCCCATTGGCCGGCGCGCACGAACCGTTCACCCTGGCCCATGCGGCGGGCGCCGGCGATCAAGAGGCCCCAGGCCAGGTCCGCCACGCAGTCCGTCAACACGTCGGGCGTATTGCTGACCTGCACGCCACGCTTGTGCGCCGCCTCGACGTCGATGGTCTCGTAGCCCACGCCCCAGCTGCAGATCGCCTTCAGGTCGGGCAGCGCGTTGATGAGTTCGGCATTGGCGCCGAAGTTGGCGGACGTGACGACCGCGGTGATGCCCTTGCCGTGTTCGGCCAGTGCGGCCTTGCGGTCGGGGAATTTCCACAGCTCTACCACGTCGTACCGGTCGGCTAGGTTCTTGTTGGCGGAGGGGGAGCCGGCCAGCGAGCCGACCTGGATGATGCGATGCTTAGTGGTCATGTTGTCGTACGGGTGGGTGGCGAAAACGGTCATGCTACTTGATTCGGCCTTGAAATCGGCTGAGGGGATGCCCGCGGGCATCCCCTGGTGCGTGCCCCGCCGGCTATTCCAGGTGGATGTTGGCCTTCTGGATGACGTCCTTCCACCGCTTGACCTCGCCTTGCTGGAACGCGGTGAACTGCTGCGGCGTATTAGCCACGACTTCAAAGCCCAGGCCTTGCAGCGTCTGTTCCGTCTTCGGGTCGCGCAATGCGGTCTGCAGGGCCTTGGACAATTGCTGCACCACCGCGGGCGGGGTCCCCTTGGGCACGGCGAAGCCTTGCCACGAATACACCACCATGTCCTTGATGCCGGCCTCGGTCAGCGTGGGCACGTCGGGCAGTTCGGGCGTGCGCGCATCGCCCGTGATGGCCAGGGCCTTCAGCTTGCCTGCCTTGATATGGTTCTGCACGGCGCCCAGGTTCTGGAACGACACATTGACCTGACCGCCGATCAGGTCCGCGATCGCGGCCCCGCCGCCCTTGTAGGGCACGTCCACGCCCGTGCTGTCCGTACGCTGGCGAAACAGCACGGCGGACAGGTGGTCCGAAGAGCCCGTGCCCGACGACGCGTAGGAGACGCTGCCGGGGTGCTTCTTCGCATAGTCGACCAGTTCGGCGACGCTGCCGGCGGGAAAGGAGGTGGCGGCGACCAGCACGTTGGGATTGCGCACGGCCTGGGTCAGGTATTCGAAGTCCTTGCTGGGGTTGTACGAGAGGTTTTTGTAGAGCGCTTCGTTGATGGCGAAGGTGCCGATCGAGCCGACCATCATGGTGTAGCCGTCGGGCGTGCTGCGTGCCAGGGCCTGCGCGCCGATGGCGCTGTTGGCGCCGGGCTTGTTCTCGACCACGAAGGTCTGTCCCAGCAGCTTCGATAGCGCTGGCGTAACCGAGCGCGCGGTGATGTCGGACGAGCCGCCCGGCACGAAGGGCACGATCATGGTGACGGGTTTTTCGGGGTAGCCGGCGGCCTGGACCGCCGGCCCGCCAAGCATGACGGCGCCCGCCGCGAAAGCGCAGATCAGTTTATTCATGTTGTCTCCTGGTTCGCGTGATGATGAGAAGCCCGCCGCTCACGCGTTGCGTGCGGGCCTGGATCTGCGTCAGGTCAGTCGACCTTGGCGCCGGATGTTTTCACGACTTCTGCCCACTTCACGGTCTCTTGCGCCATGAACTGCTTGAACTGCGCCGGCGTGTTGCCCGAGGGCGTGGCGCCCTGGGCCTGCAATTGCGCGCGCACGGGCTCTTGCTGCAACGCGGCCGCCACGTCGCGCTGGATCTTGTCGACGATGGCGGGCGGCGTGCCGGCGGGGGCCAGCAGCCCGAACCAGCTGGATGCCTCGTATCCCTTCACGCCCGCTTCGGCCAGCGTCGGCACGTCCGGCAAGGCGGGCGAGCGCGCGGCCGTGGTGACTGCCAGCGGCCGCAGCTTGCCGCCCTTGATGTAGCCCATGGAAGAGGGCAGGTTGTCGAAGATCAGGTCGGCGGAGCCGCCCATCACATCGGTCAGCGCGGGGCTGCTGCCTTTGTAGGGTACGTGCGTCATGCGGGTGCCCGTCATGCTCTGGAACAGTTCGCCCGACAGGTGCGTGGAGGTGCCGTTGCCGGTGGACGCCATGTTGACGGTGTCCGGATTGGCCTTCAGGTATTTGATCAGGTCGGCCACGGTGCGGATGCCGTGCTTGTCGGCGAACTTGGGATTCAGTTCAAGTATGTTCGGCACCGGAATCACCAGCGTGACGGGCACGAAATCCTTGACCGGGTCGTAAGGCAGCTTGGCGTAGACGGACTGGTTGATCGCATGCGTGCTGACGGTGCCCATCAGCAGCGTGTAGCCGTCCGCGGCGGCGCGCGCGGCTTCGGCCGAACCGACGTTGCCGCCCGCGCCCGCCTTGTTGTCCACCACGACCGACTTGTTCCAGCTCTTGCCCAGTTCGGCCGCCACGACGCGCGCGGCGATGTCCGCCGTGCCGCCTGCGGGGAAGGGGACGATGATCCTGACATCGCGTTCCGGGTAGTCGGCCAGGGCGGGTGCCGCAGGCAGCAGGAAGGCGGTAGCCGTCAACAGGGCGGCGGTGAGCAACCGGCGGCGCAGGGGGGCTGCTTGCATGGAACGTGTCTCCTTGGTGTGCGCGTGGCCGCGCATCGTTTGTGGGAAATTCCGCCCCTGGCATGGCCCGAGGCGGCAAGCCGCAAGGCGCATGCGGCACCCTGCGTTTTGTTGCCGTTCTACTTGTCAAACAAATATAGGTATTGAGGTTATGCTTGTCAACCAAGTATACTTTTTTCACCTTACTTATCTGACAACTGGATCAGCCAGGAGCCCCGTCCATGAAAACTTCCCCGGTGTCCGCCCAGGACTTGCAGCGTTCGGTCATTGCCGTGCCGCCGTTGGCCCGCCACGACGATCTTTCCCTGAACGAAGCCGCCAACAAGGCGCTGCTGGGTCACCTGGAAGCCGGTGGCGTGCGCAACGTGATGTACGGCGGCAACGCCAACTTCTACAACGTGGCCGTCAGCGAATACGCGCGCATCGTGGACATGCTGGCCGGGCTGGCGGGGTCCGATACGTGGATCCTGCCGTCGGTCGGGCCCGACTACGGCAAGATGATGGACCAGGCGGCAATCCTGCGTTCGCGTCCGTTCCCGACGGCGATGCTGCTGCCCATGTCGTTTCCGTACACGGACGCCGGGCTGGCCGATGGCGTGCGGCGCTTTACCGATGCGCTGGGAAAACCTGCCGTGGTCTACATCAAGTCGGCTGACTACCTGGCCCCGGCCACCGCTGCGCGCCTGATCGAGGAAGGCCGCATCGTCGCGTTCAAGTACGCCGTGGTGCGCGACAACCCGGCAAAGGATCCGTACCTGTCGTCCTTGCTGCAAGCCGTGGATGCGCGCTGGATCGTCAGCGGCATCGGCGAACGCCCGGCCATCGTCCACTACCGCGACTTCGGCCTGAAGAGCTTCACGTCGGGTTCGGTCTGCGTGGCCCCGCGCGGCTCGATGCGCTTGCTGCACTTGCTGCAGGAAGGCCGCTACGACGAGGCCGAAGCGGTGCGCGAACATTACCTGGGCCTGGAAGACTGCCGCGACGGCATCAGCCCGATCCGCGTGCTGCACGACGCCGTGACCTTGTCGGGCGTGGCGGACATGGGGCCGATGCTGCCGCTGTTGACCGGCATCTCCGACGCCGAGCGCGAACGCGTGGCGCCTGTCGCGCGCGCGCTGGCCGCCTGGGACAAGGAAGCCGTGGCGGCCTGACCGTGAACGCGGCGGCTCCGCACCTCCCGTCGCACCGCCTGTTGGCGGTACGATGGGCGCTGTTCCCGCAAAGGTGAACAGGTCTAAGTATCCAGGAGGTTTCGTGGCCCGATCCAAAGCATCAACTTCATCCGAGCCGCAGGCGCCCGTCGAGTCCGACGCGTCGGGTTCGCCCCTGCTCGAACGCGGGCACCGGGTGCGGCTGGCGGATCAGGTCTACGGGCAGATTTTCGAGCAGATCGTGTCCGGCGGACTGAACGTGGGCGACAAGCTGCCCTCCGAAAACGAGATCTCGGAACGCTTCGGCGTATCGCGCCCGGTCGTGCGCGAGGCCCTGTTGCGCTTGCGCGCGGATGGCCTGATCACGGCGCATCAGGGCTTGGGCACGTTTGTCAGCCATCAGCCCGCGCCGCGCCTGAAGACCTTCAACGACGTGCAGAACGTCAGCGCCTACCTGCGCGCGCAAGAGGTGCGCGTGGCGTTGGAAGGCGACGCGGCCCGCCTGGCCGCATTGCGCCGCACGGACGAACAGTTGAAGAAGATTGCCGACGCCCACGCGGCGTTCGCCGACAGCCTGACGCACGGCCAGGTGTCGCCCGAGGCCGATCTGGCGTTTCACGCCAGCATCGCCGAAGCCAGCGGCAACGACTTTTATCTGGGGGTGCTGGAAAGCATCCACGAATCCATCAACGGCTTCATGCGGCTGACCTTGAGCCTGACGCGCACCGGTTCCCGGCAACGCGCGCAACGCGTCGTGGACGAACACGCGACCATCCTGGACGCCATCCGCGAACAGGACAGCGAGCGCGCCCGCGTGGCCATGCAGTTCCATCTGGGGCAGGCGCGACACCGACTGGTTGACCGCGAGCGCGACTGACATCAACGACCAACGGAGACAACGAGTGCAAGGCAATGGAGCAATAGCGAAGAACGTGCCGGTCGAGCAGGTCCGCGAACAGATCCTGCAGGTGCTGCAAGCCTGGGGCATGGACGAAGATCTGGCGCACACCACGGCCGGCCTCATGGCGCAGACGGATCTGCTAGGCATCGATTCGCATGGCATTTCGATGTTGCCCGCTTACGAGGAAAAGTGGCGCGCGGGTTCCTTGAAGCTGGATGCCCGTGCACGGATCGTGCGCGATGGCGGGGCCAGCGCCTTGATCGACGGCATGGGCGGCCTGGGTTACCCCGTGGCCTCACAGGCCATGCACCTGGCGGTCGACAAGGCGCTTACGCATGGTGTGGGCGCGGTGTCGGTCTGCAATTCGCATCACTTCGGCGCGGCCGGCGTGTATGCGCGCATCGCGGTGCAGCGCGGCGTGGTCGGCCTGGTCACCAGCAGCGCCAACGGCATCATCATGGTACCCACGCGGGGCGCCATGCCCATGCTGGGCACCAACCCCATCGCGTTCGGCGCGCCTGCGGCCCACAACGAACCCTTCTTGTTGGACATGGCGACCACCACAGTCGCCGCCAACAAGGTCAAGGTCTACGACTTTCTGGACAAGCCGCTGCCGCCGGGCTGGGCGGTCGACGGGCAGGGTGGGGCGGTCACCGACGCCGACGCCGCAATGCAGTTCATCTTCAAGCGCCCCGAGGGCGGCCTGACGCCGCTGGGCGGCACGTCGGCCATGAGCAGCCACAAGGGCTACGGCCTGGCGATGATGGCGCAGATCCTGGGCGGCACGCTCAGCGGCAGCGCCTTTGCCGCTCGGCGTGCGCCCACCCGCCGTCCGGGCGAACCGGACGACGTGGGGCATTTCTTCCTGGCCTTGAATCCCGACGCGTTCCGCGCCGCTGGGTCGTTTGAATCCGATATGGATGACATGATCGACGCGTTGCACGACACGCCGCCCGCCCAGCCGGACGAGCCCGTGCTGGTGGCCGGCGAGCCCGAGGCGGCGGAACGCGAGCGCAGGCTGCGCCAGGGCATTCCGATATCGGCCGCGCTGGCCGATCGGTTGCGCGGCATCTGCGAGCGCGCCGGCACGACGTATCTGCTGGAGGACATTTGCATCGGCTGATGCGGCCGTAACGCATCAAACGCTAGGCACAGACGATAGGAACAGACCCGGACACCGGGCGATATACCTACAACAACCATGAGGAGACAACCATGCAACAGAACAAACCCGTGGCGCACAGACGCCTTGCCATCCTGGCCGCGGCGTCGGCCGGCTTGCTGACCCTGCTGCCGGCGGCAGCGATGGCGCAGACCGGCGCCTGGCCTGCCAAGCCCGTCAAGCTGGTCGTGCCGTTCCCGGCCGGCGGCAGCACGGACTCCGTGGGCCGCTTGCTGGCGGCCGAACTTTCCAAGGAGTTGGGCCAAAGCGTCATCGTCGAAAACAAGGGTGGCGCCAATGGCAACATCGGCTCCGACGTGGTGGCCAAGGCCGAGCCGGACGGCTACACCTTGCTGCTGTCCGGCGTGGGATCGAACGCTATCAGCTACGCCGTCTACCAGAACATGCCCTACCGCAACAGCGACTTCGCGCATATCTCGCTGCTGGCGACGGGCCCCAACGTCCTGGTCGCCAACATGGAGTTCCCCGGCAAGACGTTTGCGGACTTCATCCGGCTGGCGCGCGAGAACCCGGGCAAGTACACGCACGCCAGTTCGGGCAGCGGCTCGTCGGGCCACCTCGCCATGGAAATGCTGAAGCAGGATGCCAAGATCGACCTGGTGCATGTGCCGTACAAAGGCGGCGCGGCCGCCATTACCGACATGATCGGCGGACGGGTCTCGGTGATGTTCCTGAACCAGGACACGCTGCTGCCGCAAGTCACCTCCGGCAAGCTGCGCGCGCTGGCGGTGGCCAGCGCGAAGCGCAATCCCGCTTATCCCGATACGCCGACTGTGGCGGAATCGGGTTATCCGGGCTTTTCGGCGGAATCCTGGTTCGGGTTGTCGGCGCCGGCCAAGACGCCGCCCGCCGTGATCCAGCGTTTGAATCAGGCCACCGTCAAGGCGCTGGCTTCGCCTGAGATCCGGCAGAAGCTCGAGAGCGTGGGCTTTGTGGTGGTGGGCGACGATCCGAAGTCGTTCTCGGCGTTCGTCGACAACGAAATCACGAAGTGGGGCAAGGCCGCGAAGGCCTCCGGCGCCCGCATGGACTAGGGCCTCTGCAAGGCTTCATGTAGCGTTAACAGGCCCTGACTGTTGTACCGCCGGGCTGCGGCCCGGCACACTCCGTATTCTCTTTTCTGCAAAAAACGAAGGCGGCAATGAACTCACCCTTACCCAATCGTTTCCGGCAACGCATCCTGGCCCGCGAACGACTCATCGGATTCTGGATGTGCATGTCCAGCCACATCACGGCCGAACTTGTCGGGCTGGCGGACTTCGATTGGCTACTTCTGGACGGCGAGCATTCGCCCAATGAAGTGCCGATGTTCCTGCAGCAGCTGCAAGCCCTGCAGGGCAGCGCCAGCGCCGCGGTAGGGCGGCCGTCGTGGAACGATCCGGTGCAGATCAAGCGCCTGCTGGATATCGGGTTCTACAACCTGCTGATTCCGTTCATCGAATCCGAGGCCGACGCGCGGCTGGCCGTGGCCGCCACGCGCTATCCGCCGCAAGGCATCCGCGGCGTTGCTGGCGCGCAGCGCAGCAACCGTTATGGCACGGTCCCCGACTATCTGCAGACCATCAACGACAACATCTGCGTGCTGCTGCAGATCGAAAGCCGTCCGGGCATCGATGCCGTCGACGAGATCGCGTCGGTGGAAGGGGTGGATGGCGTGTTCATCGGCCCGTCGGACCTGGCCGCGGCACTGGGTCATATCGGCAACCCAGGCCATCCCGAAGTGCAAGAGGCGATTCGCCACCTGCATCAGCGCGTCACCGCGCAGGGCAAGGCCGTGGGCATCCTGGCGCCGGTCCATGCAGACGCGCGCCGCTACCTGGACATGGGCATGCACTTCGTCGCGGTGGGCACGGACCTGGGAGTGTTCAAGCAGGCGACGTTCGCGCTGCGCGACGCCTTCCCGACCTGAAAAGGGCAGGGCTGCCCCGCCTTGGGGCGGCCCGGCGGTGGGGCGGCTGTTCTTCTGCAGATTGGGCTTTCCGTTTATTCCTCCAGCGCCAGCAATTCGCTGACGGTCTGGCGGCGCCGGATCAGGCGGGCGTTGCCGTTGTCGAGCAGCACTTCCGGCGCGAGCGGCCGGCTGTTGTAGTTGGACGACATCGACGAGCCGTAGGCGCCCGCGTTGTGGAAGACCATGAAGTCGCCGATGCGCGGCTGCGGCAGCAACTGGTCGGACATGACGCCGCCTTCATCCTGCGTGAACACGTCGCCTGATTCGCACAGGGGGCCGGCAACCGCGATGCGCGTTTCGGCCACGCCCTGCGGGGCCGAGCCGTCGGGCGCATGCACCGAGATGCGGTGATAGCTGCCGTACATGGCCGGGCGCATCAGATCATTGAAACCCGCGTCCACCAGCGCGAAATCGCGCTCGGGCCGGCGGTTGACCGAATGCACTTCCGACACCAGCACGCCGGCTTCGGCAACCAGGAAGCGGCCGGGTTCGATTTCCAGCCGGACCGGGTGGCCCAGGAATTGTTCGATGCGCTTGCGGGCCGCGTCCCACTGCTCGAAATAGTGGTCGCAATCGATGCGCGGTTCGCCGTCGCGATAGGGGATGGACAGGCCGCCGCCCGCCGAGATGGCTTCCAGGTCGTGGTCCAGCGAGCGCACCACGTCGACCATGGCGTCGCAGACGCTGGACAGGTGGCCGTAGTCGACGCCCGAGCCGATGTGCATGTGGACGCCGACCAGCTTCAAGCCGTAGCGGCGCACGATCGACACGGCTTCGGCGACGTCATCGATCCAGATACCGTGCTTGCTTTGCGGGCCGCCGGTATTGGTCTTGTTGCTGTGGCCATGGCCGAAGCCGGGGTTGATACGCAGCCAGACGCGGTGACCGCGCGAAGCCTGGCCCACGCGCTCCAGCATGTCCAGCGAACCCGCGTTGACGGTGATGCCGTGGCGGAGCACGGTGGCCAGCGTGGCGTGGTCGATCAGGTCGGCGGTGAAGACCATGCCTTCCGGTTCACCCTTGGGGTCGAAGCCCGCGGCCAGGCTACGTTCGATCTCGCCCAGCGATACGGCGTCGACGACCGCGCCTTCCTCACGCATCAGGCGCAGGATGTGCAGGTTGGAGCAGGCTTTCTGCGCGTAGCGGATGGTGTCGAAGCGGCGCAGTTGCGCGATGCGCTCGCGGATGACGGCGGCGTCGTACACCCACAGCGGCGTGCCGTGCTGGGTGGCGAGTTGGGTGAGTTGGCGCGGATCGAATGCCATGGCGGGCGGACCTTGATTGGGAATTGAAACCAGGCGGCATGATGCCTGTTCAAAGGCATCCAGTAAAATGCTTATATTTCAAAGATCCATTCATTCTTGATATGGGGTGGCCCATGCTGACCCATCGGCATATCGAAGTGTTCCGGGCGGTGATGATTGCCGGCAGCGTTACGCGGGCGGCCGAGCTGCTTAGCTCGTCGCAACCCACGGTCAGCCGCGAACTGGCGCGCATGGAGCACAGCATCGGTTTCGCGCTGTTCGAGCGCGTGCACGGGCGTCTGCGGCCTACCATGCCGGCGCTGGCGCTCTACGACGAGATCCGGCAGTCCTACGCAGGGTTGGAGCGCGTGGCGTCCGCCGCTGCCCGCTTGCGCGCCTTCCGGGGCGGCCAGTTGTCGGTGATCGCCTTGCCGGCGTTCTCGCATTCGATCCTGCCCGACGCGTTCCGGCGCTTTCATGATCTGCATCCCGGCGTCAGCCTGGCGCTCGAGGCGCAGGAGTCGCCGTTCCTGGAAGAATGGCTGACGGCGCAGCGGTACGACTTGGGGCTGACAGAACACGACGCGGCGCCCGCCGGCACGCGTGTGCAGCTGTTATTGCAAGTGGACGAGGTGTGTGTGCTGCCCGACGGGCACGCGTTGCTGGCAAAGCCGGCGATCGATCTGCCTGATTTCGAAGGGCACGCCTTCGTCAGTCTGTCGTCCAGCGACCCTTACCGGATCCAGATCGACGAAGCCTTCGCCGAGGCGGGGGTGCTGCGGCGGTCCATCGTGGAGACGCCCACGGCGGTGTCCGTGTGCACGTTCGTGCGCCAGGGGCTGGGCCTGGCCATCGTGAACCCGCTGACGGCGCTGGATTTCGCGGGGCGCGGACTGCACATCCGTCCGATGCGCCGCTCGTTCCCGTTTCGCGTCAACGTGGTGTTTCCCGAACATCGTCCGGCAAATCCGCTGGTGGACGCGTTCATGGCGTCGCTAGCCGCCGCGGCCGACGCCATCAAGCGCCAGTTGGCGTCACGCATGGCGCAGGGCGGGGCGTAGTAGGAATAGCGGCGCGCGTGGCGTTTCGAGCAGGCAACAAAAAAGGATGCCCTGGGGCATCCTTCTTCATTTGCCGTATTCATGACGCCCCAAAAAGCAGGGGCGGCAGAATCTTAGGCCAGCGCCTTGATAGCGGCAGCCAGGCGGCTCTTGTGGCGAGCGGCCTTGTTCTTGTGGATGATGTTCTTGTCAGCCACGCGATCGATCACGCTCGAGGCCTTCTGGAACACTTCGCCAGCCGAAGCCTTGTCGCCAGCGGCGATGGATTGGCGAACGCGCTTGATGGCGGTGCGCAGCATCGAGCGCAGGCTGGAATTGTGCTTGTTGCGCTCAACGGATTGGCGAGCGCGCTTGCGGGCTTGGGCGGTATTGGCCATGTTGCTATATAAGTTGAATTCGGCAAAGTCGAACATTGTAGCAAGTCCCTGCGGGATTGCAAGCTTTTAATGTTTGATCTACCGATGGAGCGCCCGTCAACCGGGCGGGGGGCGCTAAGGGAAAGGTTCCTGGGCTGGAGAACCCGTAGCTGGAAAGACAATTCCCAAACTTGAGCACTCTTAGCTGGACAACCCTGGCGGATGGTCCTCAAAAAGCCTTGAGGAAAAACCCGCGGCGCCTACTGGATAAAAACACGGTACTGAGTATACAACGAAGCGGGCCGCAGGCACAGGCCCGAGGCACAGCGTTGTCAGGCGGCGACGTTGATCGACACGAACCAGGGCGTGAAGCGCCGGACGCTGATCGGCATCATGTCTTCAAGGGTGGCCAGCGCGGCATTGGTATCGTCCAGCGGGAAATGGCCCGACACCGGCAAGCCGCCAGCCGCCATGGACAGGCGCAGCGTGCCGGTGCGATAGGGCCGCAGCGCGGCAATCACTTCGGCCAGCGGGCGGCCGCGGGCGTCGACCCAGCCGGATTCCCAGGCCGCCTCGGCCATGAGCTCGGCGCGGGGGGTATCCATGCGGGACGCGTCGAAACGGGCGCCGGTGCCGGCGCGCACGGAACCGTGGGCGCCCGACATGGTTTCCACTTCCACTTCATGTTCGTGCACCACGACGACGGTGCGTTGCGCCTGCTGGCGGACCATGTAACGGGTGCCCAGGGCGCGCACGGTGCCCTCGGCGGTCTGCACCAGGAAGGGGCGGCGCGCATCGGGGGCGACGGATACGGTCACGGCGCCATCCAGCAGGCGGACCTGGCGGTAGGCGGGCGTGAAATCCAGATTGACGCGGCTGCGTGCGTCCAGCAGCAATTGGCTGCCGTCCGACAGCACGTACCGGCGCCGTTCGCCGGTGGCCGTGGCAGCGTCCGCGGCCATGTTGTTCAGCGGGTAATAGGCGTTGCCGACATAGGCGGCGCAAGCGCCCGTACTGGCGAGCGCCAACGCACCGGTCAGAAAGCGGCGTCGGGCCGGCATGATGGCCGGAGGCGGAGGGATCAGCGGCTGCGCGGGCGATCCGGCGGCGTACCCGGCAGGGTAAGCGTCGCCGAGCCGGCCGAATGTCGATCCTGAGAGCGAGCCTGTCAGCTGTTGCCAGGCATTCTCATGGACAGGGTCAGCCGCACGCCACGCCAGGAAGTCGTTGTAGTCCTGCGCGGTCGCTTTGCCGGAGCGCAGCAGCAGCAACCAATTGATCACCTGGTCCGCCATGGGTTGTCCTTGGGCGTACTTCACTTCATCTTCCCGCATGCGGTGCTGGCGGGGATCCTTTCGATGGCAATTTGTAAATAATAAAGGTTTTTTACCAAAGATTACGGCCCGATTGTCAATTCTTGACGAATCTAAAGCAAAAAAGCCGGCTGAAGCCGGCTTTTTGATGGGGAAGGTACCCTAACGGCCGAAATTACCGGCTGGGACGTCGTCCAAAATCTCTAGGACGGAAGCCAAAGAGTAACAACATTCCGAAGTAGACCAGGCCGCTGGCGGCCAATACGCCGCCCAGCCAAGCCGCGCGCAGGCCGGAATGGGCCTGCAGGCCCATCCAATCGATCCGCCCGTCGGCATACCAAAGCAGGGCAGACAGCGCGGCCAGCGCGGGGATCAGGCGCAGTGCGAACACCGCCCAGCCGGGGCCCGGCTGATACACGCCACGGCGGCGCAGGCCGATCAGCAGCGCCAGTGCATTCAGGCACGCACCCAATCCGATGGCCAAGGCCAGGCCGGCGTGGGCCATCAGCGGCACCAGCGCCACGTTCATCAGCTGTGTCAGGATCAGCACGCCGATGGCGATCTTGACCGGTGTGCGGATGTCCTGCTTGGCGTAGAAGCCCGGCGCCAGGATCTTCACCGACAGCAGGCCGATCAGGCCGACCGAATAGGAAATGACGGCCAGGCGGGTCTGCAGCACGTCTTGGGCGGCGAAGGCCCCATAGTGGAACAGGGTGGCGACCAGGCCGTCCGACAGCAGCGCCATGCCCACCGCGGCAGGCAGGCCCAGCAGCAGCACCAGGCGCAGGCCCCAGTCCAGCAGGGCGCTGTAGCCGCCGTGGTCGTCGCGAGCGTGCGCGGCGGACAGGCTGGGCAGCAGCACCGTGCCCAGGGCGACGCCCAATAGCGCGGTGGGAAATTCCATCAGGCGGTCGGCAAACGACAGCCACGTCACGCTGCCCGGCGTCAGCCAGGTGGCGATGTTGGTGTTGATCAGCAGGGAGATCTGCGCCACCGAGACGCCCAGCGTGGCGGGGGCCATCTGCTTGAGGATGCGCTGCACGGTGGGGTCGGCCCACGCTTCGCGGAAACGCAGGGAGAAGCGCGGCGTGAGGCCCAGCCGCGACAGGGCGATCCACTGCACCGCCAACTGGGCCACCCCGCCGATCATGACGCCGATGGCCAGCGCGTAGACGGGGATGTCCATGCGGGGTGCGAGCCAGATGCAGGCGGCGATCATGGAAAGGTTCAGCAGTACCGGCGTGAACGCGGGGACGGCGAAACGGCGCCAGGTGTTCAAGACGCCTGAGGCGAAGGCGATGAGCGACATGCAGAAGATGTAGGGGAACATCATCCGCGTCATCCAGACGGCGGCGCCGAATTCGGTATCGCGGGCCGCGCCGCGCAAGCCGCTGGCCATGGCGGACACTACCCACGGGGCGGCCACGATGCCAATCAGCGTGATCAGCATCAGCGCGGCCGTCAACAGCAGGGCCACGCGGTCAAGCAGGGTGCGGACCTCTTCTTCGGACCGGTTGTTGCGCGCGGAGCCCAGGATGGGCACGAAGGCCTGGGCGAAAGCGCCCTCGGCGAACAGGCGCCGCAACAGGTTGGGAATACGGAAGGCGACCCAGAAGGCGTCGGTGATAGGGCCGGCACCAAAGGCGCGGGCGACCAGGATGTCTCGGATCAGGCCGGAAATGCGGGACAGCAGGGTGAAGCTGCTGACGGTGGCCGCCGAACGGAACAGGCTCATGGATGGGGACTACGTAAAAATGGGGCCGATTGGCCCCGTAAACACAATGCCCGTTGAAAGGGGCCCTGCTCCGCCACACGCTGCTTCACACAAGAATGCCTTTTTCCCGCCGGGCCGCCCCAAGGGAAAAAGCGCCCCCTCGGGGGCAGCAAGCGTGCGAAGCATGCGCGGCGTGGGGGCATTATTTCGGGGGCATGCGGATGGCGCCGTCCAGGCGGATGGTCTCGCCGTTCAGCATATCGTTCGTGACGATGCTGTAGACCAGCTTGGCATAGTCTTCCGGACGACCCAGGCGCGCGGGGAAGGGGATGCTGGCGGCCAGCGAATCCTGCACTTCCTGGGGCATGCCGAAAATCATCGGCGTGCCGAAGATGCCCGGGGCGATGGTCATGCAGCGGATGCCCGTCTTGGCCAGATCGCGCGCGATCGGCAGGGTCATGCCAGCCACGCCGGCCTTCGATGCGGCATAGGCCGCCTGGCCGATCTGGCCGTCGAACGCGGCGACCGAGGCCGTGTTGATCATCACGCCGCGTTCACCGGTGGGCTCGGGCGTATTGGCGCTCATGGCCTCGGCGGCCAGGCGCATCATGTTGAAGCTGCCGATCAGGTTGATCGACACGACCTTCTGGAACAGGTCCAGCGGATGCGCGCCGTTCTTGCCCACGATCTTGGCGGCGGGCGCGACGCCCGCGCAGTTCACCAGGCCGAATAGGGCGCCCAGTTCGAGCGCCGCGGCGACGGCGCTCTTGCCGTCGGCTTCCTGCGTCACGTCGCAATGCACGTAGCGCTGGCCGAGTTCCTTCGCCAGGGCCTGGCCGGGCTCGTCCTGCACGTCGGCGATGACGACCTTGGCGCCGTTTTCCACCAGCATGCGCACGGTGCCTGCACCCAGGCCGGACGCGCCGCCCGTAACGATGAATACCTTGTTCGCGATTTCCATGTCTCTACCACCAGATCAGTTCAAGGGGATGAATGCGGCGCGGCGGGCGCCGAATGTGACAAGGCCTTCGGGCCGGGGCAGGAACGCATCGCGTTCGGCCGGCGCCGAAGGCCTGTGGGCCATCAATGCGCCAATCAGCTGTTGACGGCCTCGAAGAGGCGCGACTTGATTTCGTCGACGGCACCCACGCCCGAGATCTTGCGGTACTTGGGGGCTTCAGCGGCGTTCTGCTGTGCCCAGGTCGAGTAGTAGTCGACGAGGGGGCGCGTTTGTTCGCGGTACACGGACAGGCGGTGGCGAACGGTCTCTTCGCGATCATCGTCGCGCTGGATCAGTTCTTCGCCGGTGACGTCGTCGCGGCCTTCCACTTTGGGCGGGTTGAAGCGCACGTGGTAGCTGCGGCCGCTGGGCTGGTGCACGCGGCGTCCGCTCATGCGTTCGATGATGTCCTCTTCGGGGACTTCGATTTCCACGACGTAGTCCAGCTTGACGCCGGCGCTTTTCAGCGCGTCGGCTTGCGGGATCGTGCGGGGGAAGCCGTCGAACAGGTAGCCGTTCGCGCAGTCGGGCTGCGTCAGGCGGTCCTGGACCAGGCCGATGATGATCTCGTCGGAAACCAGACCGCCGGCATCCATGACCTTTTTGGCTTCAATACCCAGCGGCGTGCCTGCCTTCACGGCGGCTCGCAGCATGTCGCCGGTGGAGATCTGAGGGATGCCGAAGTGCTGGGTGAGAAACGCGGCCTGGGTGCCTTTGCCGGCGCCGGGAGGTCCGAGCAAGATAAGACGCATGAGTGCTCCTGATGGGGTTTATTTTTTGTGATCCGGGGGATTATGCCGCAACGCAGCAGCCAATGCGGAGCCGCGCTATGGGAAATAACCCTTATATCTGTTTGCTGTAGATCAACCGGACGCGCTCCAGATCCGCCGGGGTATCTACCCCTGCCGCAGGAGGGCTGGAGGCCCGGTGGACGACGATGTGGTGGCCATGTTCCATGGCGCGCAGCTGTTCCAGCGACTCGAACCGTTCCAGCAAGCCTTGCGGCAGGGTCGGGAAGCGGCGCAGGAAGGACACGCGGTAGGCGTACAGCCCGATGTGATGCCAGGCGGGCAACCCGTCGGCCAGCACGCGTTCACCAGCGGCCAATGCGTCACGCGCCCAGGGAATGGGGGCGCGCGAGAAATACAGCGCGCGGCCGTCGACGGCACAGACCAGCTTGACGACATTCGGGTTGAAGAGCGCGTCCGCGTCGGCCAGCGGGCAGGCGCAGGTGGCGATATCGGCTTCCGGATGGGCCTGGAGCTTGGCTGCGACGGCGTCGATGAGTTCGGGTTCGATCAGCGGTTCGTCGCCCTGGACGTTCACCACGATAGCATCGTCGGGCAGGCCCAGCTGCTCCACGGCTTCGGCCAGGCGATCAGTGCCCGTGGGGTGGTCGCCGCGCGTCATCAGCGCGGTCAGGCCATGGGCGTCGGCGGCAGCCTGGACGCGGACGTCATCCGTCGCGATGTACAACTGCGATGCGCCCGACAGGGCGGCCCGTTCGGCCGTGCGCACGACCATCGGCTTGCCGGCGATGTCGGCAAGCGGTTTATCAGGCAGGCGGGTCGAGGCGGTCCGCGCCGGGATCAGGGCAATGAAACTCACGATGGGGGCGTTCAGTTGGCGGCGGGCGTTTCGTCCAACGCGCGGGCTTCCGACTCCAGCATGACGGGGATGCCGTCACGCAGCGGGAAGGCCAGGCGGTCGGCGCGGCAAACCAGTTCGGCTTGCTGCCGGTCGTGTTCGAGGCGGCCCTTGCACAAGGGGCAGACGAGGATGTCGAGAAGTCGGGATTCCATGACCGCGATTCTAAAACAGTTTTGCGGGTGGACAGCGGGTAGCTTTCCTCGGGGCGACACCCATTTGCAGACCAAAGGAATACTGGTTTCCGTTCATTTGTTAATTCATGTCATGTTTTGCATTGAATGCTGCAAATTCGGGGACGGTTCGTCGCTATCATCCGCCGCGTTTCTCGGTAAAGGAAAGCAACGCAATGGATGCGAATACCCTCAAGATCGGATTGATGCTGATCATTCTGGTCTGGTCAATCATCAGCTGGATCACCTATATGGTGCGGCGCAGCGACAACAAGGGGGCGTTGCGCGAGTTAAAGCAGCAGGGCGAGGCGCTGCGCCCCATGACCAGCGAAGAACGCGCGCTGGTGCAACCCTTCCTGGTGTCTCCCGCCAATCCCAAGAAGGCCGCCAGCCTCGTCAATGAGGGCATCGTCGCGCTAAAGGGGCCTTTCGTGCGCCATGGGCTTCAGACCGGCCAGGGCGGGTCCACCATGCATGACACCTTGGGCGGGGTCGACGTGGTGTTGCCCTATGACGCCCGCGATTACCTGCTTGAGGACAATCAGGCCGAAGTGGCGATGACGGAAAAATTCGCCATTGTTGTGGCGCTGAACGGCCAATTCGACATCGCCGGCGGCCGCGACCGCGATCTGCGCCGGCAGAAGCAAGGCCAGCAGTGGTCAGGCGGCAAGGTGGGGGCGCTGCAAGACGTGGTGCCGGTGGACGCGTCGGCGGAAAGCGGGGAAGACGAGCGCGAGCTGGCAGACGCCCTGCGTGTGGAGATCCTGAACCAGCGCGATGAGACGCCCGCTGAAATCGCCGAGCGCCAACGCCCCGGGATCGGATTCTGGATTGCGATGGTGTGGCTGCTGGTCTTTGCCGGCCTGGCCGCGACCGTGGCTGGCGGCGGTGTCGCCTTTGCGGGCGCAGCGGCGGCGCTGGCAGTGCTGGCGCTGTGGCTGACCTGGCGACGCCGGGCGCCGGATGCGCCGCAGAAGGTGAACCGGGCGCGCGGCGAGCTCAATGCCGTCGTGCTGACCAATCCGGAGAACACGCAGGCCGTGTCCACCCAGCTGTTCCTGGGCGACAAGCTGCCGATCAAGTTGCCTGACCATTGGCGCAGCACGCTGACCTTGCCTGACGACGGTCGGGTTGACGTGGACGTGCGGGTGGACGACTACGCCGTCCTGCGCTTGGGTAGCAACTATTCGGTGGATGAGGAGCAGCGCCGGTTTCCGCGTGTCTACTGGGGCCGCCATGCCACGCTTGCGCTTGTCGGGGTGCTGGCCGGAATCGCGGTGTGGGCAACGGCAGACAACCTGAAGGGCGATGCGGCGTTGACGAGCGCCTGGCTGCGCGGCACGCCAGCTCGCAGCTATGAATCGGCGGCTGCCCTGACCCAGGACCCGCCGGGCTTCGGCACGGTGGTGTCGCTGCAGGGCCACGGGCGCTGCGAGTTGCGCCGCATCGACGAGTTCGACCGGGCGGCTTTCGATTGCCATCGCTTGCGGTGGGACGGGGCGACGCCGCAGGCGGCTGCGCTGGAGGTGGATGCGCCCATCCTGCAGCTGTATTCGGGCGACTTCCTGAAGACTCGGCCCAACCCGATGATGGACATGATGATCCGGAGCCAGGCCATGCGCCAGATGGGCGACAACCCGATGGCGCTCTACGGTGCCCGCTCCCTGTCGGCCGAGACCGTGGTCGGACTGAGCAAGACCGTGCTGACCATCGAGTCGGCGTGCGAGTCCGCCACCGGCGCTGCGATTGCCGCGTGCGACCAATTGAAGAAAGCGTTTGTCGATGGCCTGCTGCTGGCCAGGGAAGAGCCCGGGAATTGGCTGGAGCTGTTCCGGCTGGTGGAGGCCGGGGCGTTCAACGCCAATGGGCGCAGGGATGACGGCGTGCTGATGTCGCGCGACGTGCGCCGTCTGCGTGAGCTTGCCCAATCCAGCATGGAGCCGGCGATCAAGGCCGCGCTGGACCGCGCGTCCCGCAGCGCGATAGCGACCCAGAAGGGCGGCGTGATTCTGAACGTGCTGCCAGGCCCTTATGCCACGTTGCCCGACTTGAAGGACCTGCACAACGAGGACCTGTTGGCGGCCTGGGGCCAGCAGAAGACGGTGATGTCACCCGAAGGCGCAATGCCGTTCAAGCTTGCCGGCATGGTGGTGGGAGCGGGCGCCGATGCGTCGGGCGCGCCGGAAATCACCGTGGATGCCTCGCGCAGCCTGGATGATCCATGGCCGGCCGCGGCCCGCATGGCGTGGCTGGCGCTGGCGGCTTTGCTGGTGCTGGTGCACGCGCCCCTCGCGCTGATCCGCATGCGGGCCTCCTCTGCACGCCAGCGCGCCTTGCAGGAATATGCGCAGCAGCGCAGCGCTGCCAAGCCCGCGTTTTTTTAGGCGCGGGCGCGGGCAGGCTGGCGCAGGGCCTGCGCCAGCCAATCGAACAGTTGCGGGTCCGAGAAGGCGGCCTGCACCGGCACTTCCCACAACCGTGCATCGTGCAAGGCGGCGCACTTGATCGCGTCCTTGGACGTGACGAGGATGGTCTCCGCCGTGATCGCCTGGAAGGGCGATTCCGCATAGTCGTGGTGATCCGGCAGGGGCAGCGTCGCATCCAGCGCGATACCGGCGGCGCGCAGCGTCGCGAAAAACCGTTCGGGGTTGCCGATACCGGCCGCGGCCGCGATGCGCGGCTGCCCCGCATAGGCGGACAACGGCCGGGTGGCGCCACCTTCGATCTGGCGGGTTTCGCCCGGCTCCAACCACATCCGCACCTGGCGTGGACGGGCATTGCCCGTTGCCGCCGGGCGGCCGTCGGCGGTGCCGATATTGGTCACCACCACATCCACATCTTGCAAGCGGCTGGCGGGTTCACGCAAGGGGCCGGCGGGCAGCAGGCGGCCGTTGCCGATGCCGCGTTCGTCCTGCACGACGATTTCGATGTCGCGGGCCAGCGCCAGGTGCTGCAGACCGTCGTCCGAGACGATCACATTCACCTCGGGATGCGCTTGCAGCAGGGCCTGGGCCGCCAGGGCGCGTTTGGGATGCACCGAGACGGGGGCGCCGGTGGCGCGGGCGATCAGGGCCGGTTCGTCGCCGAAGCGGGCGGCTTCCAGGGCGCCGGTCCCGACACGGGCGTGTCCGTCGATCTT
Organism: Achromobacter sp. 18P8.1.1; assembly: GCF_057799415.1. Taxonomy (NCBI): domain Bacteria; kingdom Pseudomonadati; phylum Pseudomonadota; class Betaproteobacteria; order Burkholderiales; family Alcaligenaceae; genus Achromobacter; species Achromobacter sp. 18P8.1.1. The sequence continues at coordinate 55,700 of NZ_JBYOKH010000041.1, forward strand.
GACGCCATAGCCCCGGCTGACCACGCCGGGCGTGTAGCCGCGGGCGCGCAGGCCCTGGACCGTGGCGATCACCATCGGCGTCTTGCCCGTGCCGCCCACATAGACGTTACCCACCACCACCACCGGCACGGGCGCGCGGTAGGCGGGGCGGGTGCCGTCCAGGTATTGCCTGCGCTTGCGCGCCACCGCCCATGCGGTCAGCGCGGACAGGGGCAGCAACAGGCTCGAAAGCCAGCCGCCGTGCTGCCACTGGCGCGCCAGCAGCGAGGCAGAAGAACGCGGGGTGGTCACCGGGAGGTCTGGGCGGCGAAGTTGACGCGGCCGATGCCGGCCAGCCGGGCGGCTTCCATGACGTTGATCACGGATTGGTGGGTGGCTTGGGCGTCGGCGTTGATGACGACCAGCGGCTCGGGCTTGCCGGCCGCGGCCTGACGCAGGGCGTCGGCGATTTCGGGCGGGGTGGAAACGTCGATCAGGGTGCCGTTCAGGGCGTAGCGGCCGTCCTGGCTGACGGCGACTTCCAGCGCGGGGGGCGTGTCCTGTTCCGACGATGCCTGGGGTAACGTCACCTTCAACTGCGTGAAACGCGCGAACGAGGTGGTGGCCGCCAGGAAGATCAGGATGACCAGCAGGACGTCGATGAGCGGAATCAGGTTGATGTCCAGTTCATCGCGGTCGCCCCGGGAGCCGCGGAAATTCATGAACGTCCCTCGCGCGAAGCGGGAAAGGACGACACGGCGCGGACCAGGCGCGACGCGGATTGCTCCATGGCGCTGAGGTAGCCGTCGACGCGGCTGCGCAGGTAGCGGTGCGCGATCATGGCGGGAATGGCGATCAGGATGCCGAAGCCGGTGTTGTACAGCGCCATCGAGATGCCGCGCGCCAGTTGGGCGGGGTCGCCGCCGCCGGGCGTGTACGAACCGAAAATTTCGATCATGCCGACCACGGTGCCGAACAGGCCCATCAGCGGCGCGACGACGGCGATGGTGCCGATGGCGGGGATGTAGCGACTGAGGTCATGTGCGACGGCGCGGCCAGTGTCTTCGACCACGTTGCGCAGTTCTTCGCGGGGCAGATGACGGTGACGCATCACTTCGGCCAGCACGCGGCCCAGCGGCGAGTTGCGTTCCAGCCGGTTGATCGATTCGGGGGTGTCCTGGTGGTTGCGCAGCATGTCGGCTACCTGCTCGTTCAGGCCACGGGGCAGGATCAGGCTGCGGCGCAGGGAAAGGAAGCGCTCGAAGATCAGCGCCAGACCCAGCACGGATGTCGCCAGCAGGGGCCAGATAGGCCAGCCGGCCTCGCGCAAAATGGAAAGCAAAGCGTTCAACTCCCGGGAAACCGTGGCGCGCAAGGTGGCGCGCATCGGCATCTGATCAAGCCGAAACTGTAACGGTGCGGCGGGGTTGTGGCAAGGCGGGTTGACCCCGGAATTATCCACAGAAGTTGTGGATAATTCTGTGTAAAACTCTGCCAGAACGCTTGTGGGCACAGGGCTTGCGCTTGTTTGCTTCAAAAGAGCGCAGTGGTGTTTATGTAAAAATCCCATATAAATCAATGAATTGCACGGAAATTGCTGGCTGTCTGGCCCGTTGCTGCAAAAAACTGTGGACGCGGTATCATTGCGGCCCGCTACGTATGCCCTGTGGACAGGTACGCATCGGAAAGCCTCATGACAATTGAATTTGCAGTCACAAACAACGCATTCGCGCGGGATATCCTGACGGTTGCCCAGCTGAACCAAGCAGTGGGGCAGTTGTTGGAGCGCAGCATCCCGGCAATATGGGTGCGCGGAGAGATTTCCAACTTCACGGCGGCGGCTTCCGGGCATTGGTACTTCACGCTCAAGGACAGCCGGGCCTCTGTGCGGGCTGTCATGTTCCGCAGCCGCGCCAGCGCGGTCGGTTTCGTGCCCCGGGCTGGCGATCAGGTCGAAATCCGGGCCAGGGTTTCCCTGTACGAGCCCCGCGGCGACTATCAGCTGCAGGCCGACGCCATGCGCCGGGCCGGGCTGGGCAACCTATATGAAGCATTTCTGCGGCTGAAAGAGCAATTGGCCTCTGAGGGCCTGTTCGATCCGGCCCGCAAGCGAGAGCCTGTCCGCCTGCCGCGCGCCATTGGCGTTGTCACGTCGCTGCACGCGGCCGCGCTGCGCGACGTGCTGTCGGCGCTGGCCCGGCGCGCGCCGCAGGTGCCGATCATCATCTATCCGGCCCCGGTTCAGGGCGCGGACGCCGCCGGCCGCTTGGCGGCCCAGGTCCGTATGGCCAATGAGCGGGCCGAAGTCGATACCCTGCTGCTGGTTCGCGGCGGGGGCAGCATCGAAGATCTCTGGAGCTTCAATGACGAAGACCTGGCACGCCAGGTGGCCGCCAGCGAGATCCCCGTGATCAGCGGCGTCGGGCACGAGACCGACTTCACCATCGTGGACTTCGTGGCCGACGTGCGCGCGCCGACGCCGACCGCCGCCGCCGAACTGGCCTGCGTGCCGCGCTCCGAACTGCTGGGCCGCGTC
>NZ_JBYOKH010000042.1:0-57757 GCF_057799415.1 Achromobacter sp. 18P8.1.1
CGCCATCGTCGCGCCGGCCTCCGCGGCGCCTGGCGCCAGCGACGAGGCGGCGGAATGGCTGGAGGCTCGCGGCTTCATCGCCCAAGTCATGCCCGCCAGCCGCACCCGGCTGGACACGCCCTATGACTATCTGGCCGGCAGCGATGCCGACCGGCTGGCCGACTTGCACAACGCGTTTGCCGCCCCCGACGTGGGCGCGGTGTGGTGCTTGCAAGGCGGGTTCGGATCATGGCGCTTGCTGGACCAGCTGGATTACACGCTGCTACGCAAGCACGCCAAGCCTTTCATCGGCTACAGCGACATCACGGCGCTGCATCTGGCCTTGCAGCGTCATGCCGGTTTTGTGACGTTCCACGGGCCGATGCTGGGCCAGGACTTGCTGGCCGGCAAACGCGAACCTACGGAATCCAGCCTGCTGGCGATGGTCACCGGCCAGATGGGTAACGGCGCATGGATAGCGCCCCCGCAGGACGCCTTGGCCACCGAACTGGTGCCGGGCGTGGCCAGCGGGCGGCTGATCGGCGGCAACCTGGCGCTGATAGCCGCGCTGACCGGTACGCGCAATGAGATCGACACGCGCGATGCCATCCTGTTCATCGAAGACGTCAACGAAGCCGTGCCGCGCGTCGACCGCTTGCTGGGCCAATTGGCGGCCGCCGGCAAGTTCGATGGCGTGAAGGGCCTGTTGGTGGGCAATTTCACCCGCCTGGGCGTGCAGATGGATGACGCGCAGGCGCAGGGCCTGCTGTATCCCCTGATTCTGGACCAGTTCCGGTCCCGTGGGATTCCGGTGCTGGCCGGTTGGCCCAGTGGGCACGGCGACCCGAACCTGACGCTGCCCTTGGGCGCACGCGTCACGCTGGACACGGGCCGCGGCGCTTTGCGGCTGGATCAAGCCGTGGTGGTGTGAGGAATTCCTCGGAATCTGAGCTATTAATGAGTCAAAATGTGTATTTATGACTCATTAATGGGGCATAAATGAAACACCCTGTGCCTCATTAATCATGCAATAGGGCGGTTTCCGCACTATTATCAAAGCATGAAAAAGAAGATCGAACCCAGCTTCGATGCGGCCGATGCACTCGCGCGGCTAGGCGCAAACCTGCGCACGGCGCGCCTGCGTCGCGCCGAATCGGAAAGCGCGCTGGCCAGCCGCCTGGGCGTGTCCCGGGCCACTATCGCGCGTCTGGAACGCGGCGACGGTGGGGTATCCCTGGCGCTGGCAGTGGAAGCGCTGCTGCAATACGGCTTTGGCGACCAGCTGTTCACGCTTGCCGATCCCGACCAGGACGGCGTGGGCAAGCGCTTGGACGCGTTGCGGCGGCCCAGCCGGGGTGGCGCAGCAACGCCCGCGCACCGCATCGACCCCACCAAACTCTAGGGTCAAGGCTCGGCATGGCGCGCGCCCGCAAACACAAATCCGTTGAAAGCCAGCTGTTTGTCTACGTGGACATCCGCGGCGAAGCGGTCCTGGCCGGCGTGCTGACGCTGGACGACTCGGACGAGAATCACTTTTTTGCCGAGTTCACCTATGTGCAGTCGTATGTGAACGACCCGCGCGCCTTCGCGCTGGACCCTTTGAACCTGCCCCTGATCGACGCCAAGACGACCTTCCGCACGGAAAGCCGCTACGAAACGCTGGGGGCGATCTTCGACGCCGCGCCGGATGCCTGGGGCCGCAACGTGATGCGCGTGGACAAGGCGGGCGCCCGGGTGACCGAAGACGAAGTCCTGCTGCGCGGGCGCGGCATGGGCGTGGGGGCGCTGTTCTTCAGCGCGCGCCAGCTCACGCCCAATATGCGCAAGACCTATCGCTTGCCCGAGATCAGCCAGTTGGAATCGTTGGCGGATTTGCTGACGGACATCGACCAGGGCGTGAAGCCGAAAGGCCTGTACCGCGACATCCTGGGCAGTTCGTGGGATATCGGCGGGGCGCGCCCCAAGACCATCGTGCGCGACGAGCAAGGCGAGATGTGGATCGCCAAGTTTCCGCGCCAAGGCGATTCCTACGACCGGCAACGCGTAGAGTTTGCCAATCTGGAGATGGCCCGGGCGATCGGGCTGACCGTGCCCGAGATCCATCTGACGCAAACCCATCTGGGCGCCGTGCTGCTGACCCGCCGCTTCGACCGGGAGCGGCTTGCGGCCGAGCGCGGCGGCGAACCCGTGGTGGCCCGCCGCCATTTCCTGAGCGGCGCGTCGCTGATCAGCCCGTCGGCACAGATCGGCAAGCGCGAACTGGACGGCGCGCGCGGCAAGGCCACGTATTCGTACGCGCGCCTGGCGGACGTGGTGCGCCGCGTCTCGTCGAACCCGGTGCAAGACCTGAAAGAACTGTATGCCCGCATGATCCTGAACGTCGCCGTGCACAACACCGACGACCATCTGAAGAACGTGGGCTTCGTGAAGGACGAGGGCGCGGGCACGTATCGGCTGTCGCCCTTGTTCGATGTGGTCACGCAGGAAGGGTCGGCCAAGCATTACCTGCACATCGGCGCGGCGGGGCGCGACAGCACGTTCGAAAATTGCCTGACCGAATACCGCCGCTTTGGCTTGCGCTCCGAAGTCGTGGCGCAGTCGATCCTGGACCGCGTGCGGAAGGTGGTGGCCGAGCGCGCCGGCTTCTATGACCGCGCCGGGATGAGCCGCGCGGAAATCACACAGGTGGAAGCGACGTTGACGGCATGGCGGCACGGTATATTGCCGGTATGAAAAAGCTGGATATTCCTGCCCTGGAAATCTTCGTCGCGGCCGTCGAAGAAAAGAGCCTGTCGAAAGCGGCCGAACGGGAAAACCTGGTGACGTCCGCCGCCAGTAAACGGGTGGCCGAGTTAGAGCGCCACCTGGACCGCACCCTATTGCATCGCCATGGCCGCGGGGTCGAGCCCACGCCTGCCGGCGCCTTGCTCTATCAACGCGCGAAAGCCATCCTGCGCAGCGTGCAACTGACCGAGCAGGCCATCAACGGCTACTCCGTCAATGGGCAGGCCAAGATCCGGCTGGCCAGCAACCCGTCGACCATCCTGCAATTCCTGCCCGGCGTGATGGGCAGGTTCCTGGCGGGCCGCAGCGACGTCAGCGTGGACCTGCTGGAAGGCCACAGCTACGACATTCCGCGTCTGGTCGCCGAGGCGTCGGTGGATATCGGCATCTATCACGCCGATCATCCCGTGCCCGGCGTCGCGTCGTTCCCGTTCCGCCGGGATCGTGTGGGGCTGGTCGTGCCGGTCGGCCATCCGCTGGCGGACCGGACGGAACTGTTCCTGGAAGACGCGCTGGACTATGACCTGCTGGGCTACTTTCCCCGGCATTCGCTGGACCAGTTCCTGGCGTATGCGGGGCAGACGCTGTCGCGGCCGCCCAACGTCAAGCTGCAGGTGTCCAACTTTGAGACGCGGTGCCGGATGATCCGCGAAGGCCTGGGCATCGGCGTGGTGCCGGAAGGCATCGCGCGCCACTATCTGGCGTCGATGGGCCTGGTGCTGCTGCGGCTGCGGGATGACTGGGCGGAACGCCAGTTCTATGTCTGCGTGCGCGACACGGCGCAACTGGCGCGCCCGGTGGAAGAATTGCTAAAGGCGCTGACGACACCCGACACGCCGGCGCAGTAACGGCGCCGGCGTGTCGCGATGGCTAGCCGGTCAGGCGCGCTTCGGCCGCCTGGGCCAGCACCGGCCGCAGATAGGCAAGGAAGCGGTCGGGATCTTCGCTCATGGGAAAGTGGCCCATGCCCTCCATGATCTGCCAATGCGATCCGGCGATTCGTCCGGCCAGGAATTCGGTGTCTTGCGGCGTGCACGAATAGTCGTATTCGCCGGTCAGCAGCCACAAGGGGCAACGACGCGTATCGATCTGGGCCACGCGGTCCCGGATATCGCCATCGGCCGTATAGAAATGCAGATCGCCCTTGAACACGCCTGGGCCGCTCTGCATGTAGTGCCACAGCGTTTCCCACCGGTGATTGTCGGGGCTGCCCGGGCCCACCAGGCCGGACACGATGCCGGCGCAGACTTCGCCGCCGTGCACGTCGGGCCGGTTCAGCCATTCCAGGTCATAGTAGGGGTCCACGTGGGCGCCCGACTGCAGCCCGATGGCGCCGCCGAAGCGGTGCGCGTGTTCCAGCGCAAGATGCAGCACGATGCGTCCGCCGATGGAGCACCCCATCACCAGCGGCCGGTCGAGCGCCAGCGCGTCGGCAACCGCGATGATCGCTTGCGCGTAATCCTCGGAAGTGAGTCGGTAGGTTTCCTGCTGCCAGCCTTCGGGCGGTGACGATTTGCCGTGCCAGGGCAGGTCGAACGCGATCACCCGGAAGGACGCCAGGATCCTCGGGTCGTTCATCACGGCCCGGTACTGCCGGGTATCGGCGCCCGCAGTGTGCAGGCACAGCAGCGGGATGCCGGTGCCGGCTTCCTCGACATAGACGCGGTGCGTGCGGCCGCCTAGCGTCAAATGCAGGTAGCGCCCGATGATGGGTTCGAAGACGGCGGTTTGCGAATTCACGAGGACGCTCCTTCGGCGCGCGGGCAGGCCAGCACGTCCTTGAAATACAGCAGGTTGGACATCAGGGGATACAGGTCGCCTTCGGCACGCAGGCGCCGGAACTTCACCAGCGCCATCAGATCGTGGAAGCCTGGCGGGGGCAGGGGACGCCAGAATTGCGCCCAGTCTTCGGCCGAGGCGCGCAGGGCGAACTGCCAGCGCGGCATCACGAAGGGGCCTTTCCGTACGGACTGGATCCGGCCCGCCGCCACCGTGATCAGGTAGGCGTCCCCGCCGCGCTCCAGCAGGAACACCGTGTTCAGATGGCGGCCCCGCCATACCAGTCGCTCTTGACCGTTCACGGCGTCGGCCAGCCGGTTCAGGATGAAGTCGTCTTCTTGCATCGGGTTTTCCTTGTCACAAAGGGGGCGTATCCAGCCGGTAGATGCCTGCTTCGCCATCGGCGGGCGGATACTGCCGGGCGACGGCGGGATCGTGGCCCGGCACGATATGCGCGTCGGATTGCACCAGCGCGCGAATACGCCGATAGCCTTCCAGCATGTCGCCCAGGTGAAAGATAGCGGGAAACGGGTTGTCGTCGGTGAAGTTGCGGGCATAGTGCAGGGCGTCGGAAGCCAGCACGATCCAGCCGCGCGCGGTGTGCACCCGCACCACCTGCAGGCCCTGGGTATGGCCGCCGATGTGATGCAGTTCCAGCCCGGGCGCAAGCTCGGCGTCACCATCGTGGAAGCGGACGTGCCCCGCATAGACCTGGCGCACGACCGACTGCACGTCGTCCACCGAAAAGAAATGCCGCATGGCCGCAAAGCACATGTAGCGGCCCGTGGCGTACTGCATTTCGGTGTCTTGCAGATGGACCTGCGCTCGGGGATAGGCCTCGACGTTGCCGGCGTGGTCATAGTGCAAGTGCGTCAGGATTACGTGGTCGATGTCGGCCGGCGCCAGGCCCAGCCGGGCCAGCGCGGCCTCGGGATGCAGCGTGAAGGCCCGGTCGCGGGCGCGCGCCGAGCATGCGCTGAAACCGGTGTCTACCAGCACATTGCCGGCCGGGCCGCGCAGCAGCCAGCAATAGAAATCCAGCGGCATGGGCCCGTCGTGCACATCGGCGCGAGACAGGAAGTTGTCGACCGCGCGCCGGGTCACGCTGGCGTAGCGGATGGCATACGCCTCGTAGACCGGCAGTGCGGCGCCGTCGGCGGGCGCCGTGGTCATTGCTTGACCAGCTTGCATTGGCTTTCGGCCAAGGGCATGAAAGCCTGGTCGCCCGGCACCGTCTTGACGATCTTGTAGTAGTCCCACGCAGCCTGGGATTCCTTGGGCGCCTTCACCTCGACCACATAGGTGTCGTGGATCAGCTTGCCGTCTTCGCGCAGCCGGGCGTTGCGCGCAAACGCGTCATGGATCGGCATGCTGCGCAGCGTCTTCATCACGGTGTCCACATTGTCCGTACCCGATTTCTCCACGGCTCGCAGGTAGTTCAGCACGGCGGAATACTGGCCGGCCTGCAAGGCAGTGGGCATCTTGTTGGCGGCTTTGAAGAAGCGCTGCGCGAAGGCGCGCGTCTCGTCGTCCATGTTCCAGTAGAAGGTTTCGGCGAACGTCATGCCCTGGGCAGCTTCCAGACCCACGCCGTGCACGTCCGTGATGCTCATCAGCATGGCGACCAGCTTCTGGCGGTCGGCCAGGCCAAATTCGCGGGCCTGCTTGATCTCGTTCTGCAAGTCGGCGCCCGCGCTGGCGAAGCCCACCGCATCCGCCTTGCTGGCTTGGGCCGACAGCAGGAAGGACGCGAAGTCCGTCCCCGGGAAGGGATAGCGGACCGAGCCGGCCACCGTGCCGCCGCCTTCCTTTACGAAACGCATACCGTCGCTTTCCAGCGAATGGCCGAACGCGTAGTCGGCCGTGACGAAATACCATTTCTTTGCGCCGGCTTCGACCAGCGGCAGCGTGCCCACCTTGGCCAGCGCATAGGTGTCATAGACCCACTGGACGTTGTTGGGCGAGCAGTCTTCGCCCGTGATGCGGGTGGCGCCCGCACCGGTCACCATCGTCATGCGGCCTTTTTCGCGGGCGATGTTCATCACGGCCAGCGCGACCGCGCTGTTGCCCAGTTCGGTCACCACGTCGACCTTTTCGCGGTCCATCCATTCCCGGGCCCGGCCGGCGGCCACGTCGGTCTTGTTCAGGTGATCGGCCGACAGCATCTCGATCGGCTTGCCCAGCACCTGGCCGCCGAAGTCTTCGATGGCCAGTTTGGTGGCCAGCACCGAACCCGGCCCGACGTTGCCAGAATAGGCGCCCGACATGTCCGTCAGCACGCCGATGCGCACGACGCCGTCCGAAATGCCTGCCGCCACCTGGGCGTGCGTGGGCGCTTGCGCCAGCCCGGCGCCCGCAGCCAGGACGAGCAGGGTGGTGATCTTCTTATTCATGGTCTTCTCCTTTGGATGGGGCGGCTACAGTTGGCTGACGTACTTGATCTGCATGAATTCCTGCAGGCCTTCGACGCCGCCTTCCTTTCCCAGCCCGCTGTCCTTGAAGCCGCCGAAGGGGGTCTCGGGCAGGGATGCCTGGCAGTGGTTGATGCAGACGACGCCGCTTTCGATGCGTTCGGATGCCAGCCGCGCCGTCGCGGCGTCGCGCGTGAACACATACGAGGCCAGGCCGAACGGCACGCGGTTGGCCAGCGCCAGCGCTTCGTCCGTCTCGCGAAAGGGCTGCACCAGCGCCAATGGCCCGAAGGGTTCGGTGTTGGCGGCCAGGCAGTCGGGGCCGACGTCGCGCAGCACGGTCGGCGCCCAGAACCAGCCGGGCAGGTCCAGGCGCGTGCCGCCGGCGGCAAGCTGCGCGCCGTGCTTGACCGCGTCGGCCACCATGGTTTCCATGGCGGCCAGGCGCCGGGGGTTCGCCAACGGCCCCATTTGCACGCCGGCTTCCAGCCCGTTGCCGACGCGCCAGCCCCGGGCACGCTCGGCAAGACGCTGCACAAACCGCTCATAGACGCCTTGCTGCACGAACATGCGGGTGGGCGACGTGCAGATCTGGCCGGCATTGCGCAACTTGGCGGCCAGCAGGGCATCGGCGGCGGCTTCCGGGTCGGCATCGTCGAACACCAGCACCGGCGCGTGTCCGCCCAGCTCCAGCGTGGCGCGCTTCAGGCCGGCGGCGGCCATCACCGCCAGTTCGCGACCGATGGACGTGGACCCGGTGAAAGTCACCATGCGGATCACGGGCGAGGCGATCAGGCGTTTGGAGATTTCGCCGGGGTCGCCGAACAGCATGTTCAACACGCCGGCGGGCAGGCCGGCATCGGCCAGCGCGCGGCCGATTTCCAGCGCGATCGCAGGGGTTTCCTCGGACGGCTTGATCACGATGGAGCAGCCGGCCGCCAACGCGCCCGCGATCTTGCGCGACGGCGTGATGGCCGGCGCATTCCAGCCCGAGAAGGCGGCGACCGGGCCAACCGGCTCCGGGACGGCCATCTGGCGGATGCCGCCAACACGCCCTGGGATCAGGCGGCCATAGGTGCGCCGGGCCTCTTCAGCCGCCCATTCGAACATTTCAGCCGCGGTCGCCACTTCCTTCTCGGATTCGGCCAGCGGCTTGCCCAGTTCCCGGGTGATCAGCCACGCCAACAGCGGCGTGCGTTCGCGCATCAGGCTGGCGGCGCGGCGCAGGATGACCGCCCGTTCCAGCGCCGGCGTATCGCGCCAGCCGGGAAAGCTGCGGCGGGCGGCTTCCAGGGCCTCGTCGATGTCGTCCGGCGCCGCAACCGGCACGCGCCCCAGCACGGCCAAAGTGGCGGGGTCGATCACTTCCAGGCCCGGGCGGTTGCCGCCGGGCACGGCGCGGCCGCCGATCAGCAGGTTCAGTTCGGGATAGTGCATTTAGTCCGCCTTTGCGATGTGGCTGGTCTGCATGACTTGCGCCCAGCGGTCGGTTTGCGTGCTGATGTGCCGCGCGAAGTCTTCGGGGCTGCCGGTCATGGGGTATTGGCCCAGTTTCAACAGCGCGTCGCGCGCGGCTTCGGTGCCCATCACCTTGTTGATCGCGGCGTTCAGGCGCTGCGTCACGGCGGGCGGCACCCCGGCGGGCGCCAGCACGCCGTTCCACGGCTCGGCGGTGAACCCGGGGATGCCGGCCGATTCCGCCACGGTCGGCACGCCCGGCGCCACGGACGAGGGCTGGGCGGCTGCGATCCCCAGCGCCCGCATCTTGCCGGCCTGCACCTGCGGCATGGCGGCGATGGCGCTCAGGAACGCCATGTCCACCCGGCCGGCCACCAGGTCAGCGATGGCCGCCGAGTCGCCCTTGTAGGGAATGTGGGTGATATCCACCTTGGAGGCGCTCTTGAACCATTCGCCGGCCAGGTGGTTGACGGCGCCGCTGCCGGCGGACGCGAAGGTCAATGCGCCGGGCTTGACCCGCGCGCCGGCGATCAGCTCCTGTACGGTCTTGAACGGCGAATCGGCCGGCACGACGAGCAGGTACGGGTAGCTGGCCACCAGCCCGACGGGCTGGAAGTCCTTGAGCACCTGATAGTCGACCTTCTGTTTGTAGACGGGCTCGATGGACAGCGTGCCGCTGCTGCCGAGCATCAGCGTGTAGCCGTCGGCGGCGGCGCGCTTGACGGCTTGCACCGCCACGACGCCGTTGGCGCCCGGGCGGTTTTCCACCACGATGGTCTGGCCGAGTTCGGTTTCCAGCCCGCGGGCCAGATAGCGGCCGACGGCGTCGGTGGGGCCGCCGGCGGTGAATCCGATCACCAGCGTGATCGGTTTGACGGGGTAATCCGCGGCGGCGGCATTGAAGCCGAACGCGGCGGCGAGCACGGGCAGCGCCCACCGGGAGAGCATGGAGGTCATGGTTGTCTCGAATAGGGAAAGGTGCGGCGCATCAGGCGCCGCCGGCAGGAATACAGGGTTCAGGCGTAGCCGCGTTCGATCAGCTTGACCATCACCGGGTAGTACTCCTTGACGTAGCCCGCGGCGCGCGTGCGCTCCAGCAGGTCGTGCGTCAGCTTGGCGGCGCGGGCGTCGACATCGCCCTGGTTCGCCAGTTCAAGCGCCAGCAGGATGTCCTTGATCGCGTACTCCGTGGGAAAGGTCTTTTCCGGGAACGATTCCGCGGCAAGCGCCTTCTGGCCCGGATTGCGCAGTACGAAGCTGTCGGCCGAGCCCTTGCTGAGAGCTTCCAGCAGCAGCGTGCCGTCAACGCCCGCGCTGCGGCCGATCGTGATGGCTTCCGCCAGCGCATGCACCGTCATGAACACGACCATGTTGTTCATGATCTTCACGACCTGCCCATTGCCGACGCCGCCGCACAGCAGCACGTCCGTGCCCATGCACGACAGGTAGGGCAGGACCGTCTCGTAGTCCTCGCGGGTGGCGCCTACCGTGATCATCAGCGTGCCCAGCCGGGCGGCTTCGCGCATGCGCGCCACCGGCGCGTCGATCAGCAGGATGCCGTGGCCGCGCAACACCTCGGCCAGGCGGCGGGTACGGCCGACGTCGCTGGTGCTCATGTCGACCACGATGCGGACGCGCCCGGCGGCCTCCACCAGACCGCCCGGTCCGGTGCACACCTGTTCCACCTGCACGATGCTGGGTAGCGACAGGAACACGATTTCGGCGGTCTGCGCCACTTCGATGATCGATGCGCAGGCGTGGCCGCCCAATGCGCCGATGCGGGCCACCGGCTCGGGACTGATATCGGCCACATAAACCGGGTGCCCGGATTTGCGGACGAGATTGGCGCACATGGGTTCGCCCATCACGCCCAGGCCGATGAAACCCAGCGGGGTCTTTGTCTCACTCATTACTTCCTCCTTGGTATGGCGACTGTTTTTCTTGCTATTGCCATGCAGCTTACGGAAGGCCCCCGCCGGGCGGTATGAAAAATTGGCAAAGCAACTATCTCAAAATCCGTCCCCCCTGGAACAAGAACGCTCGTTTTCCTTTTTATCAATCCTGGCCGGGGGCAGGCCGCCTAGAGTGGACGGCAGATATCAGCGACGCAGTTGCCGCGCTGCAATAACAAGAGGAGAGACAAGCATGCTGCTGGACACGATCGCCGCGTATGGCGCGCAGGACACGCTGGCCAGGTTGCCGGACGAGGTCAACCACCACGCCAAGCGCGCGTTCCTGGATTGGCTGTCGGCGCTGTATCCCGGCACGCGCACGGCGCCTTGCCTGCAACTGCTGGGCGCGCACGGCGCCGAATTGGGTTCTGGCGCTTCCAGCTTGCCTGGCTGCGCCACCACCGCATTTGCGGCCACGGCGGCGTGGATCAACGGCAGCGTGTCGCACGCCGTGGAATTCGACGACATCTTCCGCGACGCGATCTATCACCCCGGCTGCCCAACCATCGCCGCCGCTCTGGCGCTGGCCGAAGAGGGCGACGCCAGCGGCCAGGCCTTGCTGAACGCCATCGTGGTGGGTTACGAGATATCGACCCGCATCGGCGCTGCCGTGCAACCGTCGCATTACCGCTACTTCCATACCACCGGCACCGTGGGCTGCTTCGGCAGCGCCGCCGCCGCGGCGGCCTTGTGCGCCCCGGGCGACGCGCAGGCGATGCTGCATGCGCTGGCCACCGCCGGCACGTTGGCCAGCGGCCTGCAGCAGGCCTTCCGGTCCGACGCGATGAGCAAGGCGCTGCACGCCGGCCATGCCGCCGAAGTCGGCGTGCGGGCCGGGCAGGGCGCGGCGCACGGCATTACCGGCGTACCGGACATCCTGGAAGGCAAGGTCGGCTTCGGGGCGGCCTTGGCAGAAGATCCCGACTGGGCCGTGGCCGTCGACGGCCTGGGCCAACGCTACAACATCCTGTCGATCACGCAGAAGAACCACGGCTGCTGCGGCCATACCTTCGCCGCCATCGACGCCGCGCTGGCGTTGCGCCAGCAGGGGCTGTGTGCGGACGACGTCGCGGCGCTACGGGTGGACGCCTATCAGACGTCCCTGGACGTCACGGGCAATTTTTCGCCCAACACCGCCTTCGAGGCCAAGTTCAGCCTGCCGTACGTGGTGGCGCACGCGCTTGTCCATGGTTCGGTACGGCTGGACGCTTTCAGCCCCGACCGTCTGCGCGACCCACAGGTACGCCAGCTGATGCAACGGCTGGAGTTGCGGGCAGACCCTGCGTTCACAGCGGGCTTTCCCCGCATGCGCGCCGCGCGGCTGACGGTCACGACCAGCGCCGGGCAGGTGCTTGAACACCATTCCCCGTTTCGCAAAGGTGACCCCGAGTCGCCGTTGTCGGATGCGGACCTTGCCGACAAATTCGACGAACTGGCCGGTCCTGTCCTGGGCCGGGCGCGCGCCCGCGCCTTGCGCGAGGACGTGTGGCGCCTGGACACGATGCCGGTGCGCGCACTGCGCCTGGCCGCGGACATGCCCCGACTTTGATTCCCGATCCCTTTGGAACCCATGACATCCGCCGCATCCATGTCCTCTTTTTCTTCCTCGTCTTCCTTCGCCGACGCATTGCTGTCCCCCCGCGCGGTCGCCCTGGTGGGCGCCTCGGGCGACGCGCGCAAGAACACCGCGCGCCCTTTGCGGTTCATGCGCAAGCATGGCTATAGCGGGGCCATCTACCCCATCAACGCCGCCCGGGCCGAGATCCTGGGCGAACGGGCGTATCCGTCGCTGGCGGGCCTGCCCGGGCCGGTCGACCACGTTTTCGTGATGATTCCCGGCATTGAAGTGGCGGCGCTGCTGCCGGCTTGTGCCGAAGCCGGCGCGCGGGTCGTGACCGTCTATTCCGACGGGTTCGGTGAAACCGGGCCGGACGGCCAGGCGCGCCAGGCCGCACTGGTGGCGCAGGCGCGCGGGCTGGGCCTGCGCCTGTTGGGACCGAACAGCATCGGCCTGGCCGACCTGCATACCGGCGGGATCCTGTCCGTGAACGCCGCGTTCGAGGCCGACACCCTGTTGCCCGGCGACATCAGCATGGTGTCCCAGAGCGGATCGATGATGGGGTCCTTGCTGTCGCGCGCCGCGGCCCGCGGCTTCGGGTTCGCCAAGTCGGTGTCGGTGGGCAACGAAAGCGATATCTCCGTCGGCGAGGTAGTCGATGCGCTGGTCGACGACCCGCACACCAAAGTCATCCTGCTGTTCCTGGAAACCTTGCGCGACGCGCCGATGCTGGCCCGGGCGCTGACGCGTGCCCGGGTCCAGGGCAAGCCGGTGGTCGCCTACAAACTGGGCCGGTCCGAACAAGGCGACGCGCTGGCGCAGTCGCATACGGGGGCCATGGCCGGCAACGACGCGGCAGTCGACGCCTTCTTGATCGCGCATGGGGTCATGCGGGTGCGGCATCTGGAGACCTTGTTCGAGATCGCGCCGCTGGCGTCGCGTTATCGCCGGCCGCACCGTGCCGCCGCTGCCGTGGCCGAGGGCGCCGCCGCCCGAGTCGCGGTGATCACCACCACGGGCGGCGGCGCTGCCACCGTGGTCGACAACCTGGGGCTGCACGGCCTGGCCGCCGTAGCGCCACCCGCGGATTTCGTGCGGATGACCGCCCAATCCGGCCTGAACATTCGGGAAACGCCCGTCATCGACCTGACACTGGCAGCCAGCAGCGCGCAATACAAGATGCTGCTTGAACACCTGCTGCGCGCCGATTGGTGCGATGCCGTCTTGAGCGTGGTGGGATCCTCGGCGCAGTTCCATCCCGGCCTGGCGGTCAAGCCGCTGTTGGAGGCGGACAAGCCGGACGGCAAACCCCTTGCGGTCTTCCTGGCGCCCGAGGCCCCGGAATCGCTGGCCTTGCTGCGTGCGGGCGGGATCGCCGCCTTTCGCACGCCTGAGGCCTGCGCCGACGCGCTTTCCGTGTTCTTCGCCGATGCCGGCCAGCCGCCGGTGGCAGGCACGCCCGTGGCGTGGCCGGACGGGCTGCCGCAACGAGGCATGCTCAGTGAACACGAGTCGGGCGCACTGTTCCGCAGCCTGGGCGTGCCGGTGGCGGCCGGCCAACTGCTGGCGCCGGACGCGCTGCAGCACAGCGTGCCGTATCCGCTGGTGGCCAAGGTCTGCTCGCCGGACCTGGCCCACAAGACCGAATTGGGCGCTGTCCGTGTCGGCATCGCGGATGGGCAGGCGCTGGCGCTTGCGGCGGGCCAGATGCTGGATGCCGTTCGCCGCCAGGCGCCCCAGGCACGTATCGACGGCATCCTGGTCCAGCCCATGGAAAGCCGGTTGATCGAATTGATCCTGGGCTATCGCCACGATCCGCTGGTGGGCCCCACCGTGCTGCTGGGTGCAGGCGGCATCGCCGCCGAGCTGTCGCCGGACTTTGCGCTGCGCCTGGCGCCCGTGTCCGTGGACGAAGCCCGCCGCATGATCGTGGAGGTCCGCCAGACCCGGCTCGTCCGGGGCTTTCGCGGCTTGCCCGAAGGCGATTGCGAAAGCTTGGCCCGCACCATCGCGGCGTTTTCCAGGCTGGCTTGCCTGGCCGGCGTGCAGGTGGAGGAAGCCGAAATCAACCCCTTGTTCGTCCGCGCCGATGGCGTGGTCGCCGTCGACGGCCTGGTTCGCATGGCCTGACCCTTGCCCATTTTTTCACTCTTGCATCAGGAACTATCTAGATGGACTTCAAGCTGACTCCGGAACAACAGGATTTCCAGACCGCCGTGCGCCGCTTCGCCGAACGCGAATTGCGCGACGGCGCCGTCGAACGTGCCCACTCCGACGACTATCCCTGGGATGTGGCCCGCAACATGGCCGGGCAGGGCTTGCTGGGCATCACCGTGGCGGAACAGGACGGCGGCGTCGGCGGTTCGCTGATGGACGCCGTCATCGCCATCGAAACCGTGGCATCCGTGTGCCCGCGCAGCGCCGACGTGGTGCAGGCGGGCAACTTCGGCGCTATCCGGGTGCTGGCCGAATACGGCAGCGCACTGCAAAAGCAGAAGTACCTGACCGCGCTGCTGGCCGGCGAAGGCCTGATTTCGGTCGGCATGACCGAACCCGATGCGGGCTCGGCCGTCACCGAACTGAAGACCAGCGCCACCCGTGCCGATGGCGGTTGGCGCATCAACGGCACCAAGATCTTCACCACCCACGGCCCGCACGCCAGCGTGATCCTGACCTATGTGCGCTTCGGCCCGGGAACGGGCGGCATCGGGTCCGTCCTGATCGACACCAAGGCCGAGGGCGTGAAACTGGGCAAGCGGTCCGCGTTCATGTCTGGCGAGGAATGGGTCGAGATCTTCTTCGACAATGTGTTCGTGGCCGACGACATGGTCGTCCTGGGCGAGGGCGGCTTCAAGAAACAGATCGCCGGCTTCAACGTGGAACGCATCGGCAACACGGCGCGGTCGCTGGCGCTGGGCCGCTATGCCTACGAAGAAGCGCGCAATTGGGCGATGCAGCGCAAGCAGTTCGGCCGCCTGTTGTGTGAATTTCAGGGGCTGCAATGGAAATTCGCCGATATGCGGATCAAGCTGGATGCCGCCCAATTGCTGCTGTACCGGGCGGCCATCGGTGCGGACACCGGGTTCCCGTCGGCTACCGACACGGCCATTGCCAAGGCCTACTGCAACCAGGTGGGCTTCGACGTCGCCAATGACGCCTTGCAGGTGCTGGGCGGATTGGGCTACAGCCGGGAGTCACTGGTCGAGTACTGCGTGCGCCGGTGCCGCGGATGGATGATCGCCGGGGGATCTATCGAGATCCTGAAGAACCGCATCGCCGAAGGCATCTTCGAACGCAGCTTTTCGCAGCGTCCTCCGCGCTGAAGGTCACTCGGCGTGGGCCGTCGCCAAGTCAAAGCCCCGGCCGTGGCGCACCATGCCGGCGTGGAAGTCCTTGCTGAGCGCGGCCAGGGTGACGGCGCCGAACCGCTCCATCAGCAAGGCTTCGGCATCTTCGAAGGCGCCGGTCAACGCCTTGTTCACAGCCGCTTCGACCAGGCAGCCGGGCGCATCGCTACGGTTGCCCATGGCGAAGATCTCGGGCGATCCCAAGGCTTCATAGATATCGCGCAGCGTCACGTGGTTGAAGTCGCACGAGATCGTCCAGCCGCCGCCATGGCCTTTTTCGGAACGCACCAGCCCCTGGTCGCGCAGCCCGGCCATGATGCGGCGGATGACAACGGGGTTGGTCTGCATGACGCGGCCCAGGTCTTCCGAGGTCATGGGGCCGGGCGCCTCGGCCATATGCAGCAGGACATGGAGCACGCCGGATAATTTGCTGTCTCTTCTCATGCAACGCATGCTATTGCATGAGAAGCGGCCCGGTCAAACGGCGCCGCCCCGTGCCCGGTCAACTGCGCTTGGCGGACCAGTTGCCCTTGCCGGCCGCCGTGCCGCTCATGGTCTTGCCGTTGACTTCACCGGTGTAGCGCACGCCGTTGGCGCTGAAGGAAATCGCGGTGCCGTTCAGCCGGGCGTCCGAAATGTCGGCCGATCCCAGTTTGCCCGACAGCATCTGGTAATGCTGCGTCAGCTGCAGCGTCTGGCCGTCCACGACCCATTTGCCCTCTACCTTGGCCGGCACGATCCAGAGCAGCGCGGTGCAATACGTCGAGCAATCCTGGGTGACGGTTTCAGCCGCGTCGGGTTCCCAATCGCCCATGCGGAACGTGTTGGACACCACGCGGGTGCCCGGCGGCAGTTGCAGCAGCGTGGGCCGCAGCTTCTCGTTGATGGTCGACAGCAGGAACATGGTGATCACGTCTGCCTTGGACAGGTCGGTCTGGAACAGGTCGGCCGCCACAAAGGTGGCGCGGTCCGCGACGCCGGCCCGTTGCGCGTTACGGCGCGACAACTCCACGAGGTCGGGGTTGTATTCAATGCCTTGGGCGGTCAGGCCGCGCTGCGCGGCGGTGATCACGGTGCGGCCGTCGCCGGATCCCAGATCCATCAGCCGGTCCTTCGGCGTGACTTTGGCCATGTCCAGCATCTTGTCTACCAGCGTCTGCGGCGTGGGCACCCAGATCACGTCCTTGCCGTCCTGGCCGACGTCCGGCACGTATTCCTCTTGGGTGCCTGCCGTGGCGGCAGGCTTTGCCGCAGGTTGGGCGGTGGCGATGGCCGCATAAGCCAGGGACAGCGCCATGGCGGTGGCCACTAAGATGGCCCGGCGCCTGGGCAAGCGCGAAAGGCGGCCGGCGACTAGGGGTTGAGTCGAGGGTTGCATGGTGGGCTCTCCTTGTAGGTCAACAACTGGGAACGAACCGCGGGCGTGGCAGCGCCCGCCAGGAAAAACATGCGTCAGCCCGACATCCCGGCAGGCTTGAGTAAACGCAGCATGGGGATGCCGGCCGCCAGGACGGCCAGACCGATCAAGGCGCCGGCGCCCGCATAGACCGCGCTGGAATAGACCAGGCCGGCGCAGGTCAGGCCCAGCAGCAGCGGGGGCAGGGGATAGAGCGGCACGCGGAACGGCCGCGGCCGCTCGGGATCCAACTGCCGCAGGCGCCACACCGACGCTGCCACCAGCAGCATGAAGATCCAGAACACGGGCGCGGTGTACGCCACCAGCGTCTGCACGCTGTTCTGGCTGAACGCGCCCAGGGCCACCAGCACCAGCGTGATCGCGCCTTGGGCCAGCAGCGCGGCGACCGGCGTTTCCTTGCGGGCGCTCCAGCCCGCCAGCGCGTGCAGGCGCGGCACGTCGCGGCCCAAGGCGTAATAGACGCGGGCACCGGTGATGATGGTGCCGTTGATGGTGCTGAGCGCGGTGGCGCAAATGGTCAGGCTGAGCAGCGCGGCGGCATAGGGGCCGGCCGCCAGCTGCATGACGTCGGCGCCCAGCGCGGGGGTGTCGCGCAGGCCTTGCAGGCCGAAGATCTCCAGCAGCGCAAGGTTCGTCAGCACGTAGGCGCCCGTCACGATGGCCGTGCCGATCAGCAGCACCCGGCTCATGTTGCGGCCAGGGTTACGCAGTTCGCCGCTGAGGTAAGCGGCTTCGTTCCATCCGCCGTAGGTCAGCAGCACGAACACCATGCCCATGCCCATCAGGCCGGCCGGGCTGCCGACAAGCGGGGTGGGTGTGGCGGCGGCGGCCGCGGTGTCGCCCGAGGCGGTCAGGCTGGCGACCAGGACTGCCGCCAGCGCCCCGAGGGTCAACACGGTGAACACCCATTGCAGCCGTTTGGAATAGCGCGTGCCCACGATATTGAGCGCGGTCAGGGCGGCGACCGAGATCGCGGCATGCGCCGCCGGGCCATAGGTACCCAGCGGCATCAGCCGCTGCGCATAATCGCCGTAGATATAGGCGACCACGGCGATCGCGCCGGTCTGGATCACCGTACAGCGGGCCCAGGCAAACATCAGGCCGACGCGCGGGCCCCATGCCCGGGTCAGGTACAGGTATTCGCCGCCCGCACCGGGATAGGCCGAGCCCAGTTCCGCATAGCACAGGGCGCCGACCAGCATCACCAGGCCGCCCGCGCACCACAGCGCGATATACATGGCTTCGGAACCCGCGTGTTGCGCGACCAGCGGCGGAAACCCGAAGATGCCGATGCCGATCACGACCCCGACCAATACGACGATGGCGTCCATCACCGATAACCCCGGTTGCGCCTCGTCAAGCATACGGGTCGGTATCGCGGCGGTGCGCGGACGGATCAGTGTCATGGGGGCTCTCGGAGGGGCGGCGGGAGACAGGTGCGGCGCGTGCCGGAGAAGGCGCCTGACGATAACCTGAACAATTAGCGACCGTTACGAAAGCAAGAAAGTTTCTTCGGGTTTTCCCCAAAAAGACGGTGCATTCGTGCAAAAGCGCCGAATAATATCGTCTATTTAACTTTAAAATAAACAGCTAATTTACTGATTTATATATATAAATATCCTAACTTAAAGTGAATTAGTTAAAGTGATCTATTAGGATGAACGCCGCGATTTTTTTATCGCTGACCGTCATGAACCGAGACAGCGTCCTTGGTCAGACCCCCTAATCGGGAATGCACGCGGCCCCCCGTGCCCATCACCAGCGCGAACAGGATTTCGCCCGCACGCGGCGCATCCTGAATGCCGATTTCGATGCTGTTGAAGTGGCTGCGCACGTACGACGCATGGATGTAATGCACCGGCACGATCAGGCGATAGCCGGCCACCGCAACGGCCTTCACGGCGGGCACCATCGCCTTGGGTTCGCCCAGCACCGTGCGCATCGCCCAGCCACCGGCTTCATGCCAGACGGCGCCATGCTCCATCTCGCCATCCAGGCCGACGATCGCGGCCTTGCTGTAGACCTCGATGTTGTCCTTGCCCAGCGTGTCCACCAGCTCGGTGGCCAGCAACGTGCCCAACGAGCGCAACTCGGCCATGAACGGCATCAGGTCCGGTTCGTAGCGCCCTGCGTAGGGGTTCTTGATGACGGCGCACGAGGCGGCCAGCTTCAGCGGCTGGGCGGGCGCGGGGCCGTTTTCGTGGAAAGTGGTTTCAACAATCAGGCAACGCTTGCGGATTTCAATCAACGACATGGAAGTCTCGTTACGTAGAGGGAATGAAGGGGGTCATTGCGGGGGAATGCCGGTTTCCTTGACGATCGCGGCCCATTTGTCGATCTCGGCCACGACGAAGGCGCCGAACTCGGCCGGGCTTTGCGTCTTCACGGTCAGCCCCTGGCGCGCGTAGGTTTCCTGCAGTTCCTTGTTGGCCAGGGCAATATCCAGGGAACGGGCCAAGCGGTCGGCCACGGGCTGGGGCAAGCCTGCCGGCCCCATCAGCCCGAACCAGACCGTCAGGTTGAAACCGGGGGCGCCGGATTCGTTCAAGGTGGGAATGTCGGGCGCCAGCGGGAAGCGGTCCGGCGTGCTGACGCCGTACGTCTTGACCTTGCCGGCGCGGGCTTGCTGCAAGCCGTTGGCCAGGTCCGTGAACGTCAGGTCGACGGTGCCGCCGATGACGTCGGTCAGCGCTTGGGGGCCGCCGCGGTACGGGACGGCGGTGACGGTGATGTCGCCCATGGCGGCGAGCTTGGCGCCGAATACCTGGGCACTGCCCGATCCGTAGGCGTAGGTGAGCTTGCCGGGATGTTGGCGGCCATAGGTGAACAGCTCGCCCACGTTGGCGCCTGCCGTCTTGGGCGAGCCCACCAGCAGATACGGCGTTTCCGCGACCGCGCCGATGGGCGCAAGGTCTTTCGCCGGGTTGTAGGGCAGGTCCTTGAACAGGCTGACGCCGCTGGCGGCGGTAGAGACGCCCACCACCACCAGCGTATAGCCGTCGGGTTTCGCCCGCGCCACGTCGTGGGTGCCGATGATGCCGTTGGCGCCGGGCTTGTTCTCCACGACCACGGGCTGGCCCAGGTCGGTGGCCATATGCTTGCCCAGGCTGCGCGCCACCACGTCGGTGATGCTGCCGGGCGGGAAGGGGACGACCATCCGGATCGGGTGGTCGGGAAAAGAAGGGGCCGCCAGCGCTGAGGCGGCGGCGGTCAGCCCCAGCGCCAGGGCGATGGAGGTGGCGGTTCTGTGCATGGTGTTGTCTCCCTTATGGCGGATGTGCCTTTGTTATAGGGGTGTTGCTGCGCGTTCAACCCGCGCCGTGCCGCGTTTCCAGATACCGGTAGATCTCCGTGTTGTCCGCGGCGGCGGGCAGGGCTTGCAACGCCTGCTGCCAGAGGCCGGTGCACAGCGACAGTTGCGGCGCCGGTACGCCCGACAGTTGTTGCAGGCTGTCCGCGGTGCGCAGGTCTTTGGCCATCAGCGCCAGGGCGAAACCGCCATTGAAGGTGCGCGGCACGATGAACTGGGCCAGCTTTGTTTCGGTGGCCACGTTGCGGCCGCTGGACGCGTTCAGCACTTGGGTGAAGATGGCGGGGTCCAGATCCATCCCCTGGGCGATCAGCATCGCTTCGCTGGCCGCCAGCAGGCCGGCCGCGTAGACATAGTTGTTCAGCGCCTTCATGGCGTGGGCCGAGCCCACCGCACCCGTATGGATCAGCGTGGCCCCCATGCGGGACAGGATCGGCCGCACGCGTTCCAGGTCGTCGGCCAGACCGCCCGCCATGATCGCCAGCGTGCCGTTGGCGGCTTTGGCTACCGCGCCGGATACCGGGGCGTCGATCAGCGTGATGCCCGCTACCTGCAGCAGCGGCGCCAGCCGCAGGGTGTCGGCGGGATTGGACGAGCCCATGTCGATCAGGGTGGCCCCGCGCGGCAGCAGGGCCGCCAGGCCGGGCGAATCTTGCCCGCCCTCAATGACGGCGTTGGTGATCGCGCTATTGGGCAACATCGTGATGACCACCTCGCAGTCGGCAAGGTCGGTCAGGCCGGCGGCCGGCAGCAGCGTGCGTCCCCAGGCGGGATGCGCCTTCAGGCGATCAAACCGCTGCGGATCGCGGTCGTAGGCGTGGATGCGGAAGGTTTCCAAGCCCACCAGGTTCTCAAGCATCGGCAGGCCCATCATGCCCAGGCCGATGAATCCCAGTTTCAACGTCATGCAATCCCTTTATCGAAACGACCGGAACGGTGCCCGGCGACGACTCTGGATGCTACCGATGCGGCGGGATTTCCTCTTATGCTAAGTTGGCCGGGGGATATAACAATTGATTATCGGAACAGGGCAATGCGGTTCAAACTGAGGCAGATGGAGGTGTTTCGGGCGGTGATGCTGACCGGATCGATGAACGGGGCGGCCAAGCTGCTGTTCGTGTCGCAGCCGGCGGTCAGCCGGCTGATTGCGCATACCGAGCAAAGCCTGGGCCTGCAATTGTTCGCCCGAGACAAAGGCAAGCTCACGCCCACGCCCGAGGCGCACCGGCTGTTCGAGGAAGTGGGGCCGCTGTTTGAAGAGGCGCTGCGCATCGATGAATTCGCACGGGACCTGGCGGCGCGCCCGGAAGGGGCGCTGACCTTGTGCTCCAGCCCCAGCCTGGGGCTGAACTTCCTGCCGCCCGTCATGGCGCGATACCTGGAGCGCTATCCGAACGTTCGGCTGAAGTACCACACGACGCTGCTGGCGGACATGGGGCACGAGCTCTTGGGACGCAAGGCCGAGCTGGCCGTGTCGGTATTGCCCATCGACCACCCCAATCTGATCGTCGAACCGTTCGCCACCGGGCAAATGGTCTGCATCCTGCCCACGGGCCATCCGCTGGCAGCCCAAGCGGAGGTCGGACTGGCCGAACTGGCCGCGTATCGGCTGGTGCTATACAGCCGCAACATCCCGTTCGGCCAATTGGTGGCGGCGGCGTTTCAGCGGGCCGGCGTGGCCTGGACCGCGTCGGTTGACATCGTCCGAGCCGAGCTGGCTTGCGCGCTGGTGCGGGCGGGCGCCGGGGTGGCGATCGTGGACCAGTTCTCGGTCGGGCAAGACGGTTGGCCCGGGCTGGTCGTGCGGCCGCTGCGCGAATCGATTCCGCTGGCGTTGAGCCTGGTGCGGTCACGATTTGATGCGCCCAGCCGCCACGCGCAGCGTTTCGTGCGGGTGTTGAAGGAATACGCGGGAACCTAGGCTGGGTCGCGCGGCCGGGATTGCCTAGCTGGCCAGCTGCCGGCAGACTTCGGCTGCGTACTCCTGGCCGTTGCGCATCCGCAGGTAGTCCGCATAGCGCTGCCGGTACACCGAATTGAATGTGTCCAGCCGCTGACGTCCGCGGAACAGTTCTTCCATGCCGGCGCGTTTCCAGATCATCGTGTCCGCGCGGACCTCGGCACGGGTCTTCATGCCTTTTTCCTGCATGCTGCGGTAGCTCGCCAGACGTTCGGGTGATGCGTCGCAGGTGGCCAATACGGCAGCAGGCGCTGCGTGCGTCGCGGGCGCCAGGGGTTGGCCTTGAGCGGTTGCGCCGAAAGCGGCAAGCGCCAGCGCCAGAATCAGGGGGCGAGAGATCGTCGTCATGGCATTCACCGGTTGGGGTTGGCCAGGCCGCGCTCAAGCTCAAGCGCCTGTTGGTATTCGGGACCCGTGCGCATCCGCACGTACTCGGCATACCGCGTGCGGTAGTCCAGCCCGAACACATCGGGTTCCAATTCGCCACGATGCAGCTCGGCCAGGCCGGCCTGGGTCCAGAGCCGGAGGTCGGCGCGGACTTCTGCGCGGGTCTTGGATGACGGCTGGTAGACCTGGGCCGGGTAATCCTGTTCGCCGTAAGTGACGAGGCCTGCGGCTTTGGCCTGCTGCAGCTCGGCGACGACCTGTTCGCGGGTCTTCGGCTCGGCCTGCACGGCGGGGGCCGCGGCAGCGACAGACACGGCAAGGACCAGCAGCATCGAAAGGCGTTGAGTCGGACGGTTCATTGTTTCTCCATGGAACGAGTTGGGCGTACCAACAAGTCTATGGAGGGGCCCCCGACAGGAAGCGGACCGGCAGATTAGTTTTCTGTAATGTCGTGCGCGGCGTCGCCGGCCGGCGGCGTCGACACGCTGAAGCCGATGACGGTCGTCCGTCCTTCGGACCGCACGAAGCTGCTTCCGCCGTGCATGCGGGCGATGGCGGCCACGATGGCCAGGCCCAGCCCGTGATGGTCGCCGTCGAACCCCCGGGCCTCGTCCGTGCGGTAGAAGCGGTGGAACAGGCGCGGCAGATGCTCCGGCGGTATGGGTTCGCCGGCATTGCGCACGGCAATCTGCACTTCGCGCGCACCGCGTTGGGAGACGCTGATGTCGATCACGCTGCCCTGGTCGGCATAGCGGACTGCATTCGACACCATGTTCGACACGGCCCGCTGGAACAGCCGGCGGTCGATGGCAGCGGTGGCCCCACCCAGGACGCGAATCTGCAGCTCGGCCTCCAGGGCTTCCGCCTCGTGGTACTGACCGACTTCCTCGACCACGCCGGCCAGATCGCCCTCCCAGGTGGCGCGAGCCTGCGCGCCCCGGTCGGCTTGCGACAGGAACAGCATGTCGTTGACGATGCTGGACAGCCGGTGCAGTTCCTCCAGGTTGGACCCCAGGATCTCGCGCAGGGCGTCCTGAGACGGACGGGTCTTGAGCGCCAGTTCCGTTTCGCCGATCAGAGTAGCCAGCGGCGTGCGCATTTCGTGTGCCACGTCGGCATTGAAGCCTTCCATCTGGACGTAGGCGCGCTCAAGCCGTTGCAGCACCGCATTGAACTGGCGCACCAGCGGGCGGACTTCGTCGGCCTGGCCGCTTTCGTCCAGCCGTTCGCCGATGCGGTCGGGTGACAACTGGGCGGCTTGGGTGGCCAGGGCATCCAAGGGCGCCAGCCCCCGACGGACCAGCATCGTGGCGACCTTGGCGGCCACGATGGCGCCGACCAGCGCGCAGCCGAACAGGGTCCAGGCCAGGGCGCGGCGCAACCGGATGTCGGGCGTGATGTCCAGCACGAGTTCCGCGCTCATGGAATCGCCCGGGGTGCTGGGGTGGGGCAGCGAAAAGGTGATGCGGCGGTCGTGGTCGACGTCGTTGTCGCGGCTGATCGGGCTGCCGTAGGCGACTTTCTCGCCGTCGATCTCCAGTTCCAGCGAGAAGTCCGGACGTCCGTAGAAGAAGTCGTCAAGCTTGTGGCGCAATCGGGTCGAGTCGCCATTGCCGCGGTTCTCGTCGACCAGGTGGCGGATGACCTCGACCTTCTGCTGAAGCAGGGCGTCCTGGCGATAGCTCAGGTTGAGGTTGGTGGCGTAATAGACCGCGATGCACACCAGGCCCAGCGCAAGGAAAGTCTGGATGGCGAGCCAGCGCGACAGCCAGCGGCGCAGCGAACGGGGGCGGCGAACGGCGGGCATCAGTCTTCGCGGACCTCAAGCACATAACCCATGCCGCGCACGGTGTGCACCAGCTTTCTCTCGAACGGGTCGTCGATCTTGCCGCGCAGCCGTCGCACCGCGACTTCGACCACATTGGTGTTGCTGTTGAAATTGATGTCCCACACCTGTTCTGCCAGTTCCAGGCGCGACAGGACTTCGCCCTGTTTGCGCATCAACAGCGCCAACAAGGTGAATTCTTTGGCGGTCAGGTCCAGGCGCACGCCATCGCGGCTGGCGCGGCGGCGCAGCAGGTCCAGCTCCAGCCCGTCGACTCGCAACAGGTTCTGGCTGCGGGTCTCCGTATGCTGGTGCCCGCTGCGGCGGCCCAGCGCCAGGACGCGGGCTAGCAATTCAGACAGCGCAAAGGGTTTGACCAGGTAGTCGTCGGCGCCGTCGCGCAGCCCCTTGACCCGGTCTTCGATCTTGTCCCGCGCGGTCAGCATCAGGACAGGCGTGCGCGAGAAGGCCCGGATGTCGCGCAGCACGGAAAACCCGTCCATGCCGGGCAGCATCACATCCAGCAGAATCAGGTCATACAGGCCTTCGCGGGCCAGATGCAGGCCGTTGACGCCGTCGTGCGCCACATCGACCACGTAGTTGTGTTCGGTCAGTGCCCGCCGCAAATATTCGGCCAGCTTTTTCTCGTCTTCGATTACCAGGACTTTCATAGAGGCCAGGAAGAGGGGGGGCATGGGCGGCAGCGCCATGCCGCCATGGCCCGGTGGCCGGGGCCGGCGGGCGATCGGCGCGCATGGGGCGTCCGTGCCGATTTTACGGCGCATTCGGGTGGGAAGAGCGGGCGCGGCGGCCGGGTCAGCGGCCGCGCCGAAGGGGCGGCGTTTCAGGCCTGGCGGGAATCAGCCCGGCGTATAGATGTCCGCCAGGCGGGCGCGCTCGGCAGGCGTGACGGCTTCGACCTCGGCCAGCGCGTCGGCGCGGGTGCGCGAGGTGGCCTGCTTGGCCCAGGCGGGCTTGGGCAGGTTGCGATAGGTCAGGAACCATTGGCGCTTGTCGGCTTTCGCCTCGGCCAGCTCGGCCTCGACCTGATCACGGGATTTGCCGTTGGCCGCGTGTTCGGGGGCGATGGCGTAGCCGATCTCGGTGTCCGTCTGGTGCCAGACATTGTTGGCGCTGGCCAGGGCGGGCACGCTGATCAGGGCGGTCAAAGCGAGGGTGGCGGCGATACGGGTCTTCATCAGGAATCTCCTCGATGCGTGTGTCGGACTGGCGGCGGTTGCCTGGCCAGCGCCTACACGCTGTTTGTGAAACGGTGGAGACACTTTACGAATTCAAGTTCGTCAATTCGCAAACACCCTGATTACGAATTCGTAATGCCGCGAACCTTACAGAAATGTCATGTAGCGGTCGAGATTTTGACGAGGGCGCCTGGATACAGTGCCGGCAAACCCATCCTCTTGATCCCCGCCTGGCATCGCCGCAGGCCGTCTCCGTTGGTTGACCCATGCGTTTATCCGTCTTACCGCTTGCCGTCGCGGCCTTGGCCGCGGCGTTCGCCTTGCCTGCCCGCACCGAGGCACAGCCATTGACCCTGGAACGCGCCATGTCCGCCGCGTTCGACAACAACCCGGGCTTTGCCGCCGCACGCAACGAGGCCGCGGCCAGCGAGGGGCAACTGACGCAGGCCGGCGTGCTGCCCAACCCGTCGCTGGAGGTCAGCGTGGACGACACCCAGAAGGCCACGCGCACCACGACCACGATGCTGAGCGTGCCGATCGAAACCGGCGGCAAGCGCGGCGCGCGCATCAAGGCGGCCGGCCTGTCGCGGGATATCGCGCAGCGCGACCTGTCGGCCGCGCGCGCCGGCCTGCGGTCCGCGGTGATTGCCGCATTCTTCGAAGCGGCCGTGGCGCAGGAGGCCGTGCGCGTCGCCCGCGGCAACATGGATATTGCCAATAGCGCATTGCGCCTGGCCGAGCGGCGCGTGGCGGCAGGCAAGGCGCCGCCGCTGGAAAGCAGCAAGGCCCAGGTGGAGCTGGCCAACGCGCGCATCGAGGCCCGCTCGGCAGACGCGGCGCTGGAAGCCGCCCGACGCAAGCTGGGCTTGCTATGGGGCAACGCCCAGCCCGACTTCGACAGCGTCGACGGCAAGTTGGACGCCTTGCCTCAGCGCGGTTCGCTCGACGAACTGAGCGCGGCCCTGGGCGATGCGCCGTTGATGCAAGGCGGCCGGCTGGCCGTGGACCTGGGCCGTGCGCAACTGGAAGTCGAAAAGAGCAAGCGCTATCCGGACATCACGTTGAGCGCGGGCGTGGCGCGTGACAACGAGGCCGGCCGCAACAAGGCCCAACTGGGCGTATCGATTCCGCTGCCGCTGTTCGACCGGAACCAGGGCAACGTCTATGCGGCCACGATGCAGGCCTACAAAGCGCAAGACACCTATCGCGAACTGGCGGCGCGCCTGACGGGCGACTTGCTGCAGGCCGTATCGCAGTTCGACCTGGCGGTGGGATCGGCCCGCGAGTACCGGGGCGCCGTGCTGCCGGGCGCGGCCCAGGCCTATGACGCCGCACGCAAAGGATTCGAGGCCGGCAAGTTCGGCTTCCTCGAGGTGCTGGACGCCCAGCGCACGCTGTCCCAGGGAAACATCGCCTACCTGACGGCGCTGGCTTCGGCCTACCAGGCCTCCGCGGAAATCGACCGCATTCTTGGACGTTGAAAAGAACCCTACCCATGGCAAAGCATCGAATTGAATCCGTCCGCGCGCGCAACGCGCTGGCTGTCGCCGTCTTGTCCGGCCTGCTGCTGGGCCCGGCGGGCGCCGCGTGGGCGGATGCGCCGGCCAAACCCGGCCCATCCGCGCAATCCGTCAAAGACGCGGACCACGGCCACGCCGAGGGAGAGGCCGACCACGACGAAACCGGAAAGGAAGAAGAGGGGAAGGTGACGCTATCGGCCGAACAGATCGCGGTGGCGGGGATCAAGGTGGCCGTTGCCGCGCCAGCCACGCTGGCCCGGTCCGCGGCGTTCCCGGGCGAAATCAAGTTCAACGCCGACCGCACCGCCCACGTCGTGCCGCGCATGGCGGGGGTGGTGGAAAGCGTGTCGGCCGACCTGGGCCAGCAGGTCAGGAAGGGCGATCTGCTGGCCACGATTTCCAGCGCGGGCTTGTCCGAACTCCGTAGCGAATGGCTGGCGGCCGTGAAGCGGCGCGACCTGGCGGCGCAGAACCATCAGCGCGAGCGCCGGCTCTGGCAAGAAAAGGTGTCGGCCGAGCAGGACTATCAACAGGCCCGTACCGCGCTGGAAGAAGCGCGCATCGCCGTCCAGAACGCCGAGCAGAAATTGCGCACGGCGGGCGCATCGCCCCAGTCCAAAGACCTGGGCATTCTGGAGATCCGTGCGCCGTTCGACGGCGTCATCGTGGAAAAACATATTGCGCTGGGCGAAGCGCTGGCCGACACCGCCAGCATCTTCACGCTATCGGACATGCGCACGGTGTGGGCGGAATTCGTGATCGCGCCCAAGGACCTGCAGGACGTGCGGGTGGGCGAACGGGCCCGTGTCGCCTCGGCGGCATTCACCGAAACCGCGGACGGCAAGGTGTCATACATCGGTTCGCTGCTGGGGCAGCAGACACGCACCGCGACCGCCCGCGTCACGCTGGACAACCCCGACATGGCCTGGCGTCCTGGCCTGTTCGTGTCGGTCAACGTCGTGGTCCAGACCTCTGACGCGGCAGTGGCCGTTGCCGCCGAGGCTGTGCAGACGATCGAAGACCGGCCGGCGGTGTTTGTCGAAGTGCCCGGCGGTTTCCAGGCGCAGCCCGTCACGCTGGGCAAGCAGTCGGACGATCAGGTTGAAGTGCTGGCGGGCCTGGAAGCCGGCACGCGGTATGTCACCCGCAACGCCTTCGTCCTGAAATCCGAGCTGGGCAAAGCCAGCGCCGACCACGCACACTGAGCCGGAGCCAAGCATGTTTGAACGCCTTATCCGTTTCGCCATCGAACAACGCTGGCTGGTGCTGTTCGTCACCCTGGGCATGGCCGCCATCGGCGTCTACAACTATTCCAAGCTGGCCATCGACGCCGTGCCCGACATCACGAACGTCCAGGTGCAGGTCAACGTGGGCGCGCCGGGCTATTCGCCGCTTGAGACCGAGCAGCGCATCACCTATCCGATCGAAACAGTCATGGCGGGCCTGCCCGGCCTGCAGCAGACCCGCTCGACGTCGCGCTACGGCTTGTCGCAAGTCACCGTCATTTTCAAGGACGGCACCGACATCTATTTCGCCCGGCAACTGGTCAACCAGCGGCTGCAGGAAGCCCGGGAAAGCCTGCCGGAAGGCGTGACGCCGACCATGGGCCCGATTTCGTCCGGACTGGGCGAGATCTATCTTTGGACGGTGGAAGCCGACCCGGGCGCGCGCAAGGAGGACGGCACGCCCTATACGCCGACCGACCTGCGTGAAATCCAGGACTGGGTCATCAAGCCGCAATTGCGCAATCTGGCCGGCGTGACCGAAATCAATTCCATCGGCGGCTACGCCAAGGAATACCAGGTGGCGCCCAGCACCGAGCGGCTGGCGTCCTACGGCCTGACGCTGGCGGACGTGATGACGGCGCTGGACCGCAACAACGCCAACGTGGGCGCGGGCTACATCGAGCGCAATGGCGAGCAATACCTGATCCGCGCGCCGGGTCAGGTCCGTTCGATCGACGACATCAAGGACATCGTCCTGACTTCCGTGCAGGGCCAGGCCATCCGGATCCGCGACATCGCGGACGTCGGGATTGGGCGCGAACTGCGCACGGGCGCGGCCACCGACAACGGCGAAGAAGTCGTGCTGGGCACGGTGTTCATGCTGATCGGAGAAAACAGCCGCAGCGTCTCGCAAGCCGTGTCTGCGCGGCTGGACACCATCAACAAGTCGCTGCCGCAGGGCGTGAAGGCGGTGACCGTCTACGACCGCACCAACCTGATCGACAAGGCCATCGCCACCGTCAAGAAGAACCTGCTGGAGGGCGCGGCGCTGGTCATCGTCATCCTGTTCGTCTTCCTGGGCAATATCCGGGCGGCGCTGATCACGGCCATGATCATCCCCTTGTCGATGCTGTTCACCTTCACCGGCATGGTCGCCTACAAGGTCAGCGCCAACCTGATGAGCCTGGGCGCGCTGGACTTCGGCATCATCGTGGACGGGGCGGTCGTGATCGTGGAGAACTGCGTGCGGCGCCTTGCCCACGCCCAGGAACACCACCGGCGGCCGCTGACGCGCGCCGAACGGTTCCACGAGGTGTTCGCGGCGGCGCGCGAGGCTCGCCGGCCCCTGTTGTTCGGCCAACTGATCATCATGGTGGTCTACCTGCCGATCTTTGCACTGAGCGGGGTGGAAGGGCGGATGTTCCACCCGATGGCGCTGACCGTGGTGCTGGCCTTGCTGGGCGCGATGATCCTGTCGGTAACCTTCGTGCCGGCGGCGGTGGCCCTGTTCATGGGCAACAAGGTGTCCGAAAAGGAAAACCGGCTGATGCTGTGGGCCAAGCGCCGGTACGAGCCGCTGCTGGAAGGGGCGTTGCGCCGCACGCCGCTGGTGCTGGCCGGCGCGACGCTGTTCGTGGTGCTGTGCGGCGTGCTGGCCTCGCGCCTGGGCAGCGAATTCATCCCGAACCTGAACGAAGGCGACATGGCGATCCAGGCGCTGCGCATTCCGGGCACCAGCCTGACGCAGTCGGTCGAGATGCAAAAGCAGATCGAAAAGCGCCTGAAGGACAAGTTCCCCGAGATCGAGCGCGTGTTCGCCCGCACCGGCACGGCGGAAATCGCTTCCGACGCCATGCCGCCCAGCATCTCTGACGGCTACATCATGCTCAAGCCCGTGGACCAATGGCCCACGCCGCGCAAGACGCACGCCGAGCTGCTGGCGGGCATCCAGGCCGAAGCCGCCCAGGTGCCCGGCAACAACTATGAGTTCTCGCAACCCATCCAGCTGCGCTTTAACGAACTGATTTCTGGCGTACGCAGCGACGTGGCGGTGAAGGTCTTCGGCGACGACAACGACGTGCTGAACAAGACGGCGGCGGAAATCGCGGCAGTCCTGCAGAAGGTGCCTGGGGCCTCCGAGGTCAAGGTCGAGCAGACCACGGGCCTGCCCATGCTGACCGTCAACATCGACCGGGCGCGCGCGGCCCGCTACGGACTCAGCCTGGGCGACGTGCAGGACACCATCGCCATCGCGGTCGGCGGACGCGAGGCGGGCACCTTCTTCCAGGGCGACCGGCGCTTTGACATCGTTGTGCGCCTGCCGGAATCCGTGCGCGAGAACCTGGAAGCACTGCGCAAGCTGCCGGTGGCCCTGCCCAAGGCAGAAGGGCAGGCACAAACCGCGTACATCCCGCTCAGCGAGGTGGCGTCGTTTGACCTGGCGCCGGGCCCCAACCAGATCTCGCGCGAAGACGGCAAGCGCCGCATCGTGGTCAGCGCCAACGTGCGCGGCCGGGATCTGGGCTCCTTCGTGGCGGACGCCTCCACGGCCATCGGCGAACAGGTGAAGGTGCCTTCGGGGTACTGGACATCGTGGGGCGGCACGTTCGAACAGCTGCAGTCGGCGGCCAAACGGCTGCAGATCGTGGTGCCGGCGGCGCTGCTGCTGGTGTTTGCGCTGCTGTTCGCCATGTTCGGCAACGTCAAAGACGGGCTGGTGGTCTTCACCGGCATTCCGTTCGCCTTGACGGGCGGCGTGATCGCGCTGTGGATGCGGGGCATTCCGCTGTCCATCACGGCGGCCGTCGGCTTCATCGCGCTGTGCGGCGTGGCCGTGCTGAACGGGCTGGTGATGCTGTCCTTCATCAGTTCGCTGCGCGACGAAGGCAAGAGCATCGATCAGGCCGTGCGCATCGGCGCGTTGACCCGGCTGCGTCCGGTGCTGATGACCGCGCTGGTCGCCTCGCTGGGCTTCGTGCCCATGGCGATCGCGACGGGGACGGGGGCCGAGGTCCAGCGGCCGCTGGCGACCGTCGTGATCGGCGGCATCATTTCGTCCACCATTCTTACGCTGCTGGTGTTGCCTGCGCTTTACCGCCTGGTGCACCGGCGGGACCCCGAGGAAGAGGAGCTCGCCCATGCGAAAACTTGATCCCGCGGCGCGCTTGCCGTCGCTATCGGTCGTCATTCCCTTTCTGAACGAACGCGAGGTGTTGCCCCTGTGCCTGGCGCGCGTGCGCCGGGTGCTGGACGGCTTGGGCCTGCCGTACCAAATCGTCTTTGTCGACGACGGCAGCCGCGATGGCAGCGCTGACTATCTGCTGGGCATGCTGGCGACCGAACCGTCATTGAAACTGGTCCGGCTAAGCCGCAATTTCGGCAAGGAAGCGGCCATGACGGCCGGCATCGTCCATGCCGAAGGCGACGCGGTGATCCTGCTGGACGCCGACCTCCAGGACCCGCCGGAACTGATTCCCGAAATGGTGCGGGCCTGGCAGGAAGGGGCGGACGTCGTCTGCATGCGCCGACGCAGCCGGGCAGGGGAGAGCTGGCTGAAACGCGCCTCTGCTTACGCGTTCTACCGCCTGCTGAACCGCCTTAGCCGGGCCGCCATCCCCGCCGACACGGGCGATTTCCGGCTGATGAGCCGGCGGGCAGTGCGGGCACTGTTGAAACTGCCCGAACGCTGCCGCTATATGAAAGGCCTGTACGCGTGGGTGGGCATGCCGACCCGCATCATCGACTACGACCGCGCCCCGCGCGCGGCCGGCACGACCAAATGGAATTACTTCGCCTTGTTCCGCCTGGCGATGGAAGGCATCACGTCGTTTTCAACGGCGCCCTTGCGCTGGGCGACCGGCGCGGGCGCGATCGCGGCGATCCTGGGCGGGCTGCTGGGCGTGGCCGTCATCTTCAAGACCTTGATGTATGGCGATGACGTCGCGGGTTATCCGTCGCTGATGGCGACGATCACGTTCATGAGCGGGGTGCAGCTGCTGACCATCGGGCTATTGGGCGAATACGTGGGTAAGACCTATCTGGAAGCCAAGCAACGGCCGGTGTACCTGGTGCGCGACGTGCGCAGCAGCCGCGCGACGCCGGTCACCGAGCTGCAGTCCAGTTCCCCGCTTGACGTGCGTCACCATGCGTTTGACCGCTAAAGCCGTTCTTGCCGGCCTGGGCGTCATCCTGGGCATCCGATTGGTGGCCATGGCGGTGATGCCCTTCGCAGATACGTCGGAACCCCGCTACGCCGAGATCGCCCGGATCATGGCGGCATCCGGAGACTGGATCACACCCTGGTTCGCGCCGGGCGAACCCTTCTGGGGCAAGCCGCCTTTGGCCTTCTGGGCCCAGGCCGCCTCCGGCGTCTGGTTCGGAATGAGCGAGATGAGCCTGCGCCTGCCGTCGTGGCTGGCGATGCTGGGCATGTTGGCTATCTTGCATGAACTGGGCCGGCGCCTGTTTTCGCTTGGAGCTGCCAGATGGGCAGTGCTGGTGTTCAGCACCATGCTGCTGCCGTTGGTCGCGGCGGGTGCGGTGCTGACCGACCCGTTCCTGGCGCTGGGCATCACGCTGGGCATGGCGTCGTTCCTCCTGGCACGCGAAGCCTCGTCATGGTTCTGGCGCTATGGACTGTTCATCGGGCTGGCCATCGGATTGCTGTCCAAAGGACCGTTGGCGCTTGTCTTGATGATGGGCGCGATCCTGCCGTGGCTGCTCTGGCACGGCAATGCGCGCCGCTATCTGCGCGCCTTGCCGTGGGTCAGCGGAACCGCCTTGACGCTAGCGTTGACGCTGCCGTGGTATCTGCTTGCGGAGTGGAAGACGCCTGGGTTCCTGGAATATTTCATCGTGGGCGAACACGTGTTGCGTTTCATTGACCCGGGCTGGACGGGCGACCGTTACGGCTCCGCGCACAGCCGGCCGTATGGCGCGATCTGGCTGGATTGGGTGTTGGCGACGCTGCCCTGGAGCCCGCTGGGCTTGTGGCTGCTGCTACGCGAGCGGCGCGGCGAGTTCGTAGCGCGGATTCGGATGTTCGGCCGTTCGCCCACGGCGTCCTATCTGTTCGCATGGGCAGTTGCCACGCCCGCGTTCTTCACCTTGTCGGGCAACATTCTCTGGACTTATGTGCTGCCCGCGCTGCCGCCGGTGGCGCTGGGCATTGGCGTGAGCCTTAGCCGGCTGAACTCGGTTCTGCCGCGCCGGGTCGCCCTGGGATGCCTGATGCTGGTGCCCACTGCGGCGGTGGTGTTGGGCACCTTGTCCGTCGTGCAGCCCAACCGCTTCAAGACGGAAAAACAGTTGATCGCCCGCGCGCAGGCCGAGATGCAGGCGGGGGAACGGCTTTATTTCGTCGACAGCCGGCCGTTTTCGGCCCGCTTCTATTCGCAAGGCAACGCCGGCATCGTGCCGCGGGAAAGCGTGCGCGACGTGTTGCCGCAGCAAGGCGGCCGAGTATTGCTGGCGGTCGAGAAGGGCGATCTGGCGGACATTCGCGACCGCATTCCGGGCGTGATTGCTCCGCTTTACAGCAGCCGACGGTACGTCCTGCTGAGCGTTTCCAACAGGGAAAAACGTTCACATAACAACGATTTGCGTTAACTTGGCAACCATTTTGGCGCCTATTTACTTGCAAATGGATCCTATTTATACTCCCGCCCGGAGTCGGCCCCCGATGGTCCGGCTTTCGCGTCATTGACTCTTGCTGCTCCTAGGTCGCACTGAGGATGACCGCCAATCATGGTGACGCCTCAAACGGCGCTTGGAGAAGAGCAAGATGGCTAAGGCCAGAAATCAGAACGCGCGGGCAGGGTTCCCGCTGAACCGCCGTGCCGCGGCGATTGCCGCCGCGCTGGCCGGCCTGTCCAGCATGGCGCACGCCCAGACGGCGCCCCCCGCGCCTGCGGCCGCCACCGGACAAGCCGGGGAACTGGCTGCCGTGACCGTGACCGGCGACTGGCTGGGCACCCCCACCGAAGAAAAAGTGTTGTCCCACCCAGGCGCCCGCACCGTGGTCGAACAGCAGCAGATCCAGGAAAGCGGGTCCAGCAGCGTGCGCGACGTGCTGCGCCAGATTCCCGGCGTCCAGGTGCAGGACAGCAACGGCACGGGCGGCAGCGACGTGTCGCTCAACGTGGGCGTGCGCGGCCTGACCTCGCGCCTGTCGCCCCGGTCCACCATCCTGATGGACGGTGTGCCGATGGCCTACGCCCCCTATGGCCAGCCGCAGTTGTCGCTGGCGCCCGTGTCGCTGGGCAACCTGGAATCGGTCGATGTGGTGCGCGGCGCCGGTTCGGTCCGCTATGGCCCGCAGAACGTGGGCGGCATCATCAACTTCGTGACGCGCGCCATCCCGCAGGACTTCACGACCAGCCTGAACGTCGGCAGCGAAATCTACAGCCATGGCGGCAACGTCAAGACCACGCCCAGCCTGTTCGTGGGCGGCACCACTGACAAGGGCCTGGGCGGCGCGCTGCTGTATTCGGGCACGCATGGCGACGGCTACCGTTCCAGCAACGATTCAACCGACATCGACGACGTGATCCTGAAGGGCGCCTACCGCTTTTCGGCGACCGACGACGTGGCCGTGTCGCTGCACCACTTCGAAGGCAAGGGCCGGATGCCCGGCGGCCTGACCACCGCGCAATACTCGGAAGACCCGTTCCAGTCGACCCGCCAATACGACCAGTTCACGGGCCGCCGTACCGACGGTTCGCTGAAGTACACGCACAATGACGGCGTCAACAACTTCGAAGTGCTGACGTACTACGTGGATTCCTACCGCGGCAGCTATATCGAGCAAGGCGGCACCGGCGCCACGGCGAACCAGTTCCGCCTGACCACCGCGCCGCGCAGCTACCACTATTTCGGCTTCGAACCGCGTTATTCGCGCCTGTTCGATTCGGGTTCGTTCGTGCAGGAAGTCACCGTCGGCTACCGCTACCTGAAGGAAAGCAGCTCGGAAGTGGCCGGGCGCACCGCCTACTACAACCCGGCCGCCGGCGGCGATGCGTTCGACTTGAACATGCCCACCTACCAGACGAGCGACGGCGGCACCACCGCCCACGCCTTCTACATCGACGATCGTATCGACATCGGCAAGTGGACGATCACGCCCGGCGTGCGCTTCGAAAGCATCAGCACCTACAACAACGTCACCAACTTCAACACCGCGACCGGCGCCGTCACCAGCGCCTTGTCGCCGTCGATCGATTCGCGCGTGACCCTGCCGACCCTGTCGGTGCTGTACCGCGTGGACGACAAGTGGTCGCTGTTCGCCAACGCCGGCAAGTCGTTCGGCCCGCAGCAGTACAGCCAACTGGCGTCCACCACCGAAGGCTTGCACCCCGAAACCGCCAAGACCTATGAAATCGGCACGCACTTCGCGGGCCAGGCCTGGAGCGGCGAACTCACGCTGTTCAACATCGACTTCGACGAGGAATTGCAGCTGACGCGCTCGATCGTAGGTGAGGGCATGTGGACCGACCTGGGCGCCACCCGCCATCGCGGCGTGGAATCCGCCTTGCGCTACGACATGGGCGACCTCAGCGACGCCTTGCGCGGCCTGTCCGTCTACGCCACCTATACGTACACGCAAGCCATTGCCAAGGCCGGCGCCTTCGAGGGCCGCGACCTGCCCCTGTACTCGCGCCAGGTGGCGTCCGTTGGCGCCCGGTACGCGGTGCAGCGCTGGACCTTCAATGCCGACGTCTTCGCGCAGTCCAAGCAGCGGTCGCCGGGTTCGCCGGATGCCGGCGCGGGCTACGTCACCGAGGAAGACGCCAGCGGACGCCTGGGCGACATCCCTGGCTTCGCCACGGTGGCGTTGCGGGCAGGCTATGATTTCGGCCGCGACATGAATAACCTGAAACTCGCCGTTGGCGTGAAAAACCTGTTCGACCGCCGCTACTACACGCGCTCCACCGACAACAACGGCGGCAAGTTCGTGGGGCAGCCGCGCACGATCTACATGCAGGCCTCGATGGCCTTCTAAGCACCGTGAGCATTGCATTGACCGGATCGTTCTTGTGAAAGGCCTGCGCGGCGTATGGCTGCGGGTGCATCGCTGGCTGGCGCTTAGCGCCGGCTGGATCCTGATCTTTTCAGGCCTGTCCGGCGCGGCGCTCGTCGTCACGCCGGCTCTGGACCGCTGGGCGAATCCGCAGCTGTTCCAGGCCCGTTCGGACTTGGCTCCCGGCCAGGCGGGCGTCACGCTCGAATCCGTGCTGCGGTCGGCCCGGCAGGAATTCGGCGACGGCGCGAACCTGGTGTTCCGGCCTGCCCGCGCCCCGGGCGAAACGCTGGAAGTGCGGGTGCGCGGCGGCTGGCGCGGCACGCTCTACCTGGACCCGGCCACGGGTGCCGAGCAAGGCCGGCGCGGTGAAACCGAAGGCGCGGCCAATGTGCTGTTCAAGCTGCACAGCGCGCTGTATCTGGACAGCACCGGCAAGGCCATTCTGGCCTGGGTGGCGCTGGCCTACCTGTTCCTGCTGATCACGGGGCTGATCCTGTGGTGGCCGCGGCACTGGGCCAAGGGCTGGAACATCGCACTGGACCGAGGACTGTTGCGATCGCTGTTCGACCTGCACCGGGTGGGCGGGGCCACGCTGGGCCTGCTGATCGCGGTATCGGTCGCCACCGGCGCCTACATGGCGTGGCGTCCGCTGGGCGCGGCCGTAACGTGGCTAAGTGGCGCCGCCCCGGTCAAAGCGCCGAAATTGCCGGCCGTGGCCGCCAGCGCCGTTGCCGGGCAGCCGCTGACGCTGGATCAACTGGCCGAAAAAGCCGTGGCGCAATTCCAGGAACCGGCGCCCATCGGCTATATCGTGGTGCCGCCGCACGCCGGCGCGCCGACCCGTTTCCGCATGATGCTGGGCGATGACCCCCATCCCAACGGCATGACTTCCGTCTGGATCGACCCGCGCACGGCCGACGTGCTGGCCGTCCAGCGCTGGAACACGCTGGACCCGGGCGCACGGGCGACGGCCGTGGTCTACCCGCTGCACACGGGCGAACTGGGCGGCGTGGCGCTGGAAACCGCGGTCGCCTTGGGCGGCCTGACGCTGGGTGGCCTGGGCATCAGCGGCGTATGGCTCTGGTGGCGCCGCCGCGCCGTCAAACTGGCAACGGCCAAGGCGCGCAGCCGCTGACGTGGCGCCCGGCGGGGCGCGGGAATACTATTTGCTGATCACTTCCCGGTTTAGAGGAGTCGATCATGGCAACAAGAACCATCTGGAAGGGGGCCATTTCCTTCGGCCTCGTACACATCCCCGTCGGCCTGCACACTGCCACCACGGAGTCCGGCGTGGACTTCGACTGGCTGGACAAGCGCTCCATGGATCCGGTCGGGTATAAGCGCATCAATAAGCGCACCGGCAAGGAAATCGACAAGGACAATATCGTCAAGGGCGTGGAGTATGAAGACGGCCAGTACGTCATCATTTCCCCGGAAGAGATTGCCGACGCCTATCCGCGCACGACGCAAACCATTGAAATACAAGAGTTCGTCGATGCGGGGGATGTGCCTTTCGTCTATCTGGAGCGGCCTTACTACGTTGCGCCGATCAACAAGGGCCAGAAGGTGTATGCCTTGTTGCGCGACACCTTGGCCAAGACCGGCAAGATCGGGATCGCCAAGGTAGTTATCCAGACCAAGCAGCATCTGGCCGCGCTGATCCCGTCCGGAGATGCGCTGGTGTTGAACCTGATGCGCTGGGGTGACGACGTCAAGCCGCAAGACGAGCTGGACCTGCCCAAGTCCGGCGCCCGCGGGATGACGCCGAGTGCCAGCGAACTGAAGATGGCCAAGATGCTGGTCGAAGACATGTCTGGCAAGTGGGACCCCGAGCAGTACAAGGACGAATTCAAGGCGGCGGTCATGGGCCTGGTGGCCAAGAAGGTCAAGGCCGGCAAGACCGAGACCGTTCTTGAGCCGCAAGAGGAAACGCCCGCCTATGCGGACAACGTGATCGATCTGACCGAATTGCTGCAACGCAGCCTGAAGGGCGGAAAGAAAGCGGCACCCGCCGCAGCGAAGAAGACCGCGGCCCGCAAGACGCCCGCCAAGAAGGCACCCGCGAAAGCGGCCAAGGCGGCCAAGGCCACCAAGGCGGCGCGGCCCCGCAAGGCGGCGTGACATGGCCGACAGCCTGAAGACCTATCGCAAGAAGCGCGACTTCAAGGTCACCCCGGAACCCGCCGAGGGCGGCGAGGCAAACGAAGCGGCCCGCGCCTTCGTCATCCAGAAGCACTGGGCCAGCCGGCTGCATTATGACTTCCGGCTGGAGCTGGACGGCGCGATGAAGAGCTGGGCGGTACCCAAGGGCCCCAGCTACGATCCCGCCGTCAAGCGCATGGCCGTGCAGGTGGAAGATCATCCCATCGCCTACAACCAGTTCGAAGGCCAGATCCCCGAGGGCCAGTACGGCGCCGGCAAGGTCATCATCTGGGACGAGGGCCGCTGGATGCCGGTCGGCGATGCGCGCAAGGGCTACCGCGACGGGCACCTGAAATTCGACCTGCAGGGCACGAAAATGCAAGGCCGCTGGGCGCTGGTCCGCATGAAGGGCAAGGAATCCGACAAGCAGCCGGCGTGGCTGCTGATCAAGGACCGCGACGACTTTGCGCGCCGCGAACGCGAATTCAGCGTGGTCGACGAAATGCCCGACAGCGTGGTGCCCTTGCGCAAGAAGACGCCGGCGAAAGCGCGTCCGCAAGCGGAGCCCAAGGAGGAGAGGGCGAAATCCAAAGGGGACGAGGCGGCATTGCCGGGCCAGGCAGCCGAGCTGCCGGCGTCGTTGAAACCGCAACTGGCCACCTTGGCGGACGGCATACCGCCGGGCTCGGAAGACTGGCTTTATGAATTGAAATTCGACGGCTATCGGCTGCTGGCGCGCCTGGACGGCGACACCGTCACCCTCCATACGCGCAATGGACACGATTGGAGCGCCAAGTTGCCGCATCTGGTGGACGCCTTCGGACGGCTGCCAGCGAAATGCGCCTGGGTGGACGGCGAGGCCGTGGTGCTGGATAAGCAGGGCGTGCCCAATTTCCAGGCGCTGCAAAACGCCTTCGACGGCGAAGCCACCGGGGGCATCGTGTTCTACGCCTTCGACCTGCCGTTCATCGGCGGACGGGACCTGCGCCAGGAACCGCTGCGCGTGCGCCGGGCGTTGCTGGCGCAGTTGATGGCCGCAAGCGACGACGACCATCTGCGGTTCAGTGAAGCGTTCGACCAGACACCTGCCGATCTGGTGGCGTCCGCCTGCAAGATGGGGCTGGAAGGCATCATCGCCAAGCGCCAATCCGCCGCCTACGTGTCGCGTCGCAGCGATAACTGGCTGAAGATCAAGTGCGGGCGCCGCCAGGAGTTCGTCATCGTCGGCTACACCGCGCCGCAGGGCACGCGCGAGGGCCTGGGCGCGCTGTTGCTGGCCGTGCACGAGGACGACGGCGCATTGCGCTACGCCGGCAAGGTCGGCACCGGCTTCGACCGCCAAGGCTTGCTATCGCTTCAGCAAAAGCTTGCCCGTATCGAAACCCGCGACAAGCCGGTGACGGGAGGCGAGGGCAGGGGCGTGCAATGGGTGAAGCCGGAATTGATTGCCGAAGTGGCGTTCGGCGACTGGACGAGCGGCGGGCATATCCGCCACGCCGTGTTCCAGGGCTTGCGTACGGACAAGCCGGCGCGCGAGATCACCCGCGAAAGGGCGGCCGCAGTCACGCGAGCGCCCGCCGCGAAGGCGCAGGCCAAGCCCGCGGGCAAGATCGGCAAGCTGACCCATCCCGAACGGGTCATCGACCCGTCGACCGGGCTGACCAAGCTGGACCTGGCGCGCTACTACGGCCTGGTCGCGCCCCTGCTGCTGGAACACCTGAAATCCCGCCCCGTCTCGTTCCTGCGTGCGCCGGGCGGCATCCAGGGGGAGCTGTTCTTCCAGAAGCACCTGGAAGCCGCCATGCCGGGCGTCAAATCGTTGCCGCCCAAGCTGGACCCCGGCCATCCGCCGCTGCTGGAGGTACCGACCGCCGAAGCGGTGCTGTCTGCCGTGCAGATGAACGTGGTGGAATTCCACACCTGGAACGCCGTGAAGACCGCGATCGGCAAGCCCGACCGCATGCTGTTCGACCTGGACCCGGGTGAAGGCGTGGGCTGGCTAGCCGTGCAGCAGGCGGCCCAGCTGGTGCACACCCTGCTTGACGAAATCGGCCTGACGCCCTGGTTGAAGACTAGCGGGGGCAAGGGCTTGCACGTAGTGGTGCCGCTGCGCCGGCAGTACGACTGGGACACCATCAAGGCGTTTTCGCAAGCGATCGTCACGCATCTGGCAAGAACGCTGCCGAAGCAGTTCGTGGCCAAGAGCGGGCCGAAGAACCGGGTCGGCAAGATCTTCGTCGACTATCTGCGCAACGGTTTCGGCGCCACCACGGTGGCGGCCTGGTCCGCCCGGGCGCGGCCGGGGCTGGGCGTGTCGGTGCCGGTGGCGTGGGAAGAGTTGGCGAAACTCAGCGGCGGCGCGCATTGGACCATCGC
The DNA here is from genome assembly GCF_057799415.1 of Achromobacter sp. 18P8.1.1. NCBI lineage: Bacteria > Pseudomonadati > Pseudomonadota > Betaproteobacteria > Burkholderiales > Alcaligenaceae > Achromobacter > Achromobacter sp. 18P8.1.1. Next base: position 40,651 of record NZ_JBYOKH010000042.1, read on the forward strand.
CAATATCCATGCGCGCCTGGACGCCGGTAATACGCCCTGGGAGGGGTATGCGCCGCAGGCGGTGGGGCGGGCCATGGCCGCAATCGATTTCCGGCCTGGCAAATGACTAGGTGTTGCCCAGCAAACGGCTGATGGCCTGCGCCTCCTGGCGCACCGCCAGCCCGACGCGGCCATCCGCGGACGGATCGAAGCCGCCGGTGGCGCCCAGCGCGGTCAGCACGGCGCAGGGCCGGCCGGCATAGTTGTAGATCGGGGCCGATACGGCGCTGATGCCGCGCAAGTTCGTGTCGCGCACCACGGCGCAGCCCGCCGCCTGCACGGACCGCTGCAGCGCGCCAATCGGGTCATCGGCATGCAGCATCGCCCGCTGTTCGGCCGTGGCGGCCTCCAGCTCGGCTTCGGCCAACGCCCGCACGGCGGTCTCGTCCAGCGTCGCCAACAAGACCTGGCCGGTGGCTGACCACAGCATCGACAACACCGACCCCACGCGCACGTTTACGGTGACCGGCAACCCTGGCTCTTCAAAACGCACGATGGTGGGCCCCTTGTTGCCCATCACCGCTACGAAGCACGTGACTTCCAGCGCTTCCCGCAGCCGGATAAGCGACGCTTCAGCCAGGCGGATGGGATCGGCCTGCCGCATGGCCGCCAGGCCCAGCAGCAAGGTCTCCAATCCCAGGAAGTACTGCTGGGTGGCGGCGTCCTGACCGACCAGCCCGCCTTCCATCAGGCTGACGAGATAACGGTGCACCTTGGCGGGGCTTTCCTCGATCCGGGCGGCAATCACGCTCAATCCCGCGCGGCCGCCAAGCTCGCCCAGTGCTTTCAGGACGGCCATGCTGGTCTCGGCCGCCTGCACGCGCTGGCGGCGTTCACGGGGACGCGGAAGATCGGGGGTGGCAGTCATGGCGGGAAGTCGGAAGGGGACAGAGGCGAAGGGTAAACCGGGTTTATTGAATTACGCAATGCGTATATGATTTACGCATAAAACAGATGACTACCCGGAGTAGAGACATGTCCCAACCCGCCCAACCCGCGACCGGCTGTCCGATGCATGCGGCTGCCGCCGCCAGCGGCTGTCCCGTGCACGTCAGCGAGCGCGCCGCCGAATTCGACCCTTTCGGCGACGGCTACCAGCAGGATCCGCCCGAGTACGTGCGATGGGCGCGCGAGCAGGAACCCGTCTTCTATAGCCCGAAGCTGGGCTACTGGGTGGTGACCCGTTACGACGACATCAAGGCGATCTTCCGGGACAACATCACGTTCAGCCCGTCGATCGCGCTTGAGAAAATCACCCCGACAGGTCCGGAAGCCAACGCCGTGCTGGCGTCGTACGGCTATGCGATGAACCGCACGCTGGTCAACGAAGACGAGCCGGCCCACATGCCGCGGCGGCGCGTGCTGATGGAACCGTTCACGCCCGAAGCGCTGAAACACCATGAACCGATGGTGCGCCGCCTGACGCGCGAGTATGTCGACCGTTTCATCAACGACGGCCGCGCCGACCTGGTCGACCAGTTGCTTTGGGAAGTCCCGTTGACGGTGGCGCTGCATTTCCTGGGCGTCCCGGAAGAAGACATGGATCTGCTGCGCCGCTATTCCATTGCGCACACGGTCAATACCTGGGGCCGTCCCAAGCCCGAGGAACAGGTGGCCGTGGCGCACGCGGTCGGCAATTTCTGGCAGCTGGCCGGCAAGATCCTGGACAAGATGCGCCAAGACCCTGACCAGCCCGGCTGGATGCAATATGGCCTGCGCAAGCAACGCGACTTCCCGGACGTCGTCACCGATTCCTACCTGCATTCGATGATGATGGCGGGCATTGTCGCGGCGCACGAAACGACGGCCAACGCCTCGGCGAACGCGCTGAAGCTGCTGCTGCAGCACCCCGACGCGTGGCGCGACCTATGCGAAGACCCGTCTTTGATTCCCAACGCGGTCGAAGAATGCCTGCGGCACAACGGGTCGGTCGCGGCGTGGCGCCGGCTGGCCACCTGCGACACCACCATTGCCGGCATGCCGATTCCGGCGGGCTCCAAGCTGCTGATCGTCAGTTCGTCCGCCAACCATGACGAGCGCCAGTTCGCCGATGCCGACCTGTTCGACATCCGGCGCGACAACGCCAGCGACCAGCTCACCTTCGGGTACGGTTCGCATCAATGCATGGGCAAGAACCTGGCGCGCATGGAGATGCAGATTTTCCTGGAGGAGCTGACGCGCCGGCTGCCGCACTTGCGCCTGGCAGCCCAGCAGTTCACCTACGTGCCCAACACCTCGTTCCGCGGCCCCGAACACCTGTGGGTCGAGTGGGACCCGGCGCAGAACCCCGAACGCAACCAGCCTGAGCTGCTGGCGCAACGCCAACCGGTGCGCATCGGCGAGCCCTCGGCCCACGCCAGCGCACGCACGCTTGTCGTCGAACGCGTGGAGCCGGCCGCACACGGCATCGTCATGCTGACGCTGGCCTCGCCCGACGGCAAGGCGCTGCCGCGCTGGGCGCCGGGCGCGCATATCGACATCGAATGCGGCGACACCGGCCTGTCCCGGCAATACTCGCTTTGCGGCGACCCGGCGGACGCCACCCGCCTGCGCATCGCCGTTCTGCGGGAAACCGACGGGCGCGGCGGTTCGGCCTGGGTCCACGACAACGTGAAACCCGGCCAGCGCCTGCGGGTCCGCGGCCCGCGCAACCATTTCCGCCTGGACGAAAGCGCGGCCAAGGTGGTCCTCGTTGCGGGCGGCATCGGCATTACGCCCATCAGCGCCATGGCGCGGCGCGCACAAGCGCTGGGCATCGATTACGCGTTGCATTACAGCGGCCGCACGCGCGCCGGCATGGCCATGCTGGCGGAACTGGCCGCCCTGCATGGCGACAGGCTGCACATCCATATCAGCGAAGAGGGCAGTCGCAACGACTTCGGCGCGCTTCTGGCGCAGCCCGACGCAGACACCCAGATCTACGCCTGCGGGCCCGAACGCCTGCTGGACGCGCTGCAACAAGCCTGTGCGCACTGGCCGCAGGACGCATTGCGGGTCGAACATTTCCATTCGACGCTGGGCACGCTGGACCCCGAGCGCGAGCATGCGTTCGAGGCCGAGCTGAAAGACTCGGGGCTGGTGGTGACCGTGCGCGCCGACCAGACCCTGCTGGCTGCGTTGCGTGCCGCCAATATTGACGTGCAAAGCGACTGTGAAGAAGGCCTGTGCGGGTCTTGCGAGGTCAGCGTGCTGGCAGGAGACATCGACCATCGCGATGTGGTGCTGACCCGCGCCGAGCGCGAGGCCAATCGCAAGATGATGAGCTGCTGTTCGCGCGCCTGCGGCCAGCGCATCGTGCTGGAACTCTGAACGGCCGGGCAGGCGCGGCGTCGGTGCCGCTAGCGGGCGTCCGCCACGGCGCGCTGCACGGCCGGTCGCGCGGCGACACGGGCCAGGTAGGCAGTCAGCTTCGGAAATTGCGCCAGGTCGACCCCGTCGCCTTCGAGCCAGCTGCCGATGGTGAACAAGTAGCCGTCGGCCACGCTGTATTCCTCGCCCGCGACCCACGGGCCGACAATCTGGCCTTCCAGATACGCGGCGCAGGCCGTCATCGTCTGCGGGACCTTGGCGCGCATGGCCTCGTGCGCGGCGGCGTCGTCGGCCCAGCGCGCACCGCGCCGCTTATGCGCGTGCGCCACGTGGGCCGTCGCGGCCAGATAGCTCGTCAGCTCCTGCATTCGCGCGTAGGCAAAGGGATCGTCCAGCGGCGCCAGCCTGGCTTGCGGAAAGCGCTGCGCCACAAAGGCGAGGAGGGCGGGGGTCTCGGTCAGCACGCCCTGCTCGGTGGCCAGCGCCGGCACGCGGCCTTTGGGATTCACGCGCAGGTACTCGGGGCTTTGCTGCTGTCCCGCGGCAAAATCCAGCTTGACCAGGTCAAAATCGGCGCCTGCTTCGTGCAGCGCAATGTGGGTCGCCAGCGCGCACGTGCCAGGGGCGGAGTAAAAGGTCCAACGGGCCATCGTCATCCTCTATCGGTATGGGGCAAGAAGTCGCCGGGTCGTGTTGCGTTGGGACCCGAACCCCGATCACGATAGCAAACTCTTGTTCGGTTGGCGCGTCGCTGGGCGCAGCGGCGGCTTCCTGCGCGCGAGGCTCGTGGTCGATGGATGGCCGGAGCGCCGCGTCAGGGCGCCCCGACCATCCGGCATCATGCCGTTGCCGACTCGGTGACGCCGCACCATTGGGCAATGAACAGGGCGATTGCCTTGGTGATGAGGCGCAGGGACTCGATGTGGACGCGTTCGTCGAAACCGTGGATGTCGAGCGATTTCGGACCGTAGACCAACGTCGGCATATTGCCGTAGATCACGAACACCCGCGCATCCAGGTAGCCGGGCGTGGTGAAGCTTTCCAGGTCGCTCTGGAAGGCCTGCTTGTGGCATTCGCGCAGGGTGTTCTCGGCGTCGCTGCCTTCCTCCAGCACATAGCCTTCGGCATAAAAGCCGGTGTAGGTTACTTCGGGCGGCGTACCGCCGAACCGTGGGTCGGTGGCGGCGTCGCGCAGGCAGGCGTCGATCTGCTCGCGGGCCTCATCGGCGGTGGTACCCGGGTAGATCGCCGCGCGCACGTCGAACTCGCACCAGGGCGGCACCGTGGACGGCCAGTCTCCGCCCTCGATCTTGCCGATATTGAAGTTGATGGGATGGTCCAGGTGTTCGAAGTGGCGGTGGCAGTGGTGCTGGCCGTTCCATTTGGCCTCCAGACCGCGCAACGCCTGGATCGCGGCATAGGCGGCATCGATGGCGTTAAAGCCGTTGGCCATTTCGCGGGTGTGCGTGGGATGCCCCTGCACACGGACCTTGAACCACAGCACGCCGACGTTGGCGCGCACCAGCATGTTCTCTTCGGGCTCGGGAATGATGACGGCGTCGGCCTGGTAGCCGCGCAACAGCGCCGCCAGCGCGCCGTTGCCGGTGCATTCCTCTTCGACGACCGATTGGAAGTAGATGGGCGCGGCGGGCGCGTAACCGGCGGCGCGCACCGCGTCGTAGGCATACAGGTTGGCGGCCAGGCCGGCTTTCATGTCGGCGGCGCCGCGGCCATACATCCAGCCGTCGATGATCGCCGGATCCCACGGTGAGCGGCTCCACATGTCGACCGGGCCGGTCGGCACCACGTCGATGTGTCCATTGAGGATGAGCGATCGGCCGGCTTGCTGTTCCGGGCGATAGGTGCCGACGACGTTGAAGGCGTTTTCGTAGGAAACCGTGACGGGCCCGAAGCCGGGATGCGACTCGATGTCCTTGACGTCGATGCGCCAGCGGTCCATCGCGAAACCGCGCTGGCGCATGGCTTCATAAAGGAAATCCTGGGCGGTATGTTCCTGCTCGCGTAGCGACGGGAACCGGACCAGGTCCTGGGTGAACGCCAACTGCGCGTCGAATTGCGCGTCGACCGCCTGGAGGATGCGCCGGGTCTGCGCTTCGGTGAGCGGCTGGGGAGAGGGGGATTGCGTCATGCGGATTCCTTCAAAGAGGGTGGGATTGGGTCATGCGGCCGACACGGAGGCGCGCGGCGCGTTCAGGGCCAGGCGGCGCTTGTGGCCGGCCAGCGCCCAGAGCGAGAAGAGCGTGATGGCCGACAAGGTCGAATAGAAGATCGCCAGCGGCAGCCATTGGCCGGGATAGTGGTAAGTCAGCCAGGTGCCGACCAGCGGCGTCATGCCGCCGGCCACTGCGCCGCACAGTTGGTACGACAGCGAGATGCCGGAGTAGCGCACGTGCGTGGCGAACGCCGAGCTGATGTATCCGGCCATTGCCGAATAGATCGCGGCCATGAAGACCAGCACGATGGAGATGCCGGCGATGATGCTGAATGCGGTGCCTTGGCTGACCAGCATGAACATCGGGTAAGGAGCCAGCACCGAACACGCCGCGGCGGTGATCAGCACGCGGCTGGGCCCGAGCACGTCCGCCAGCCACGCCGCCAGCGGTTGGACCAGGAACTGGATGATGGCGACGACGAACAGGCAGTCCAGGATCAGCGTACGCGGCAGGCCCATCGTCTGCGTGGTGTACGACAGCATGAACGTGTTGGTGAAGTAGATGCCGCCGATCGCCACCGTGCAGACACCCATGCAGAGCAAGACGGTGCGCCAGGCAGTGCGCAGCACTTCCTTGGCGGGAATCTCCGCGCGCTCCTGGCGTTCGAGGACCTGCGCGAAGTCGGGCGATTCATTGACGCCAACGCGGATGAAATAGCCCACCACCAGCAGGACGGCGCTGATCAGGAACGGGACGCGCCAACCCCAACTGACGAAGTCGGCTTCGTCCAGCGTCGTCAGCAGGCGGAAGGCCAGCAACGACAGGATCAATCCCGCCGGGCTGCCCAACTGCGCGAACGACGCGGCGAACGTGCGCCGGGCCTGCGAGGCGTGCTCGCCCGCCATCAACACGGCGCCGCCCCATTCGCCGCCGACCGCCAGGCCCTGCGCCAGACGCAGCAGCAAGAGGAGGGCGGGGGCCCACAGGCCGGCGGTGGCGTAGCTGGGCAGCAGGCCGATGCCGACCGTGGCCACGCCCATGATGACCAGGGTGGCCATCAGGGCGTTCTTGCGGCCGACTCTGTCGCCGAGGTGGCCGAAGATGACGCCGCCCAGCGGCCGCGCCAGAAAGCCGGCGGCGAACGTGCCGAAAGACGCCATGGTGCTGATGAAGGGGTCGGCGGTGGGAAAGAACACCTTGCCGAATACCAGAGCGGCGGCCGTGGCGTAGATGTAGAAGTCATACCATTCGATCGTGGTTCCGACGAATGCGGCGGTTGCGGCCCGAACGGGCTGACGCGCCGTAGAAGGAGTGGCGGGAGCGGCCATGTTTTCCTCTTGGCTGAATATCGTTGTTCGAAGGCGCGTTTATCGCTCCGAGCTCGACATAACGTCAATTTATGCTTTCTAATAATCGACTTTAGCCAATTTGATGTCCGGCGAAAACACGGGGCCTCCCGCCTGTTTTCGCCGGGCAAGGCCAAACATCGATTAACGGCGCGCGACCCTGATGACACCTGCCACGCTTCTCGACACCCGCACCGGCGATCGGCTGGACTGGAACCTGCTCCGTACGTTTCTGGTCATTGTTCAGGAACGCAGCATCAGCGGCGCCGCCACCAAATTGCACCTGACCCAATCGGCGGTCAGCCAGGCGTTAAAGCGCCTGGAAGATCAGCTGGGGCGGCGGCTGATCGAGCGGCACAACACCGCATTCACGATCACGAACGCCGGCGAGGAAGCCTGCCGGGCGGCAGAGGCCATCTACGGCAGCGTGTCCCAGTTGCTGACGGATGTCTCGCAAACGAAGGTGGAAGCCACGGGGCGGATCCATCTGCTTGTGGCCAGCCGGATCCACTCGACCGTTTACGACAACTTCTGGGCGGATTTCCATCGTGCTTTTCCGCGGATTGAAGTGCAGATGGACGTGATGCCTAGCAGCGAAATCGTCACGCTGATGCAGCAGCGGGCCGCCACGGCGGGTATCGCATTAAGCCGCCGGATGCCCAAGCGGCTGGAGAGCAAAGTGTTCCTGCAACAGCGGTATGCGCTGTTCTGCGGGCGCAACCATGCCTTGTTCGGCAAGCCCGACATCCGCATCGAGGATTTGCTGGGCGAGAATTTCGTGTCGTTTGCGAGCGATGCCCTGGGCGACAGCCTGTCCCCGTTGACCATCTTCCGCGACCAGCGTGGCTTTTCAGGCCGCATCGTGGCGTCATCGACGCAGCATGACGAGGTCAAGCGCCTGCTGATCGCGGGGTTCGGCATCGGCTGCCTGCCGGAGCACAGCGTCCAGGCGGACCTGGAACAAGGGCGGCTGTGGCGCCTGCCGCCCGGGGAAGGGGTCTGCTCGGTCGAGCTGCATCTGCTGTGGCACCGCGACGCGCAGCTGACGCCCGCCGAGACGGCGTTCCTGAAGCATTTCCGGGACTACATCGACGGCTATTCCATGGCGGAACGCCTGGCTTCCCATGAACTGGCCGTGCAATAGGCCAGAGCGCCGGGCTGGAACTACAGGCGCTGCCCGCCGGTTGCGTCGATGCTTTGGCCGGTGATCCAGCGGCCCTCGTGCGATGCCAGGAACGCGACGATGTCCGCGATGTCTTCCGGCTGCCCCACGCGGCCCAGCGCAATCGTCTTGGCAATGACTTGGCTGATCTCGGGGTCGCGCGCGCGCTGGTTCAGGTCGGTGCTGGTGGCGCCCGGCAGGACCGCGTTGACCGTGATGCCGCGTGCGCCCAGTTCGGCGGCCAGCAGCAGGCTAAGCGCTTCCAGCCCCGCTTTCGCAGGCGCATAGACGCTCATCTCGGGATAGGCGGCCCGGGTGCCCATCGACGAAATGTTGATGATGCGGCCGTTGTCGCGCAGGAACGGCAGGCAGTGCTGGATAAGGAAGAACGGCGACTTCAGGTTGACTTGCAGCACACGGTCGAAGTCTTGGGGGGTGACGTCCGCCAGCAGCGCCCGCAGGCCGACGCCGGCATTGTTCACAAGAATGTCCAGGCCGCCGTCGCCGTTGCGTTCAAGCAGGGTCTGGCGCAGGTCGCGCGCCAGGTCGGACGCCGCCTCGGGCGCGGACAGGTCGGCCCGCAGCGTCCAGGCCTGGCCGCCGGCTGCGCGGATGAGGTCGGCGACGTCGTCGGCGGCGTCGCTGGCGGCGTTGTAGTGGACGGCGACGTGCGCGCCACGCCGCCCCAAAGCCAGGGCGATGGCGCGGCCTATGCCGCGGCTGGCGCCGGTAACCAATGCGGTCTTGCCGGTCAAGCTGTCAGATGCGTGGCTCATGCGGCCTCCGTTTCAGGGGTTGTCCAGGTCTGGCGGGCTTCCAGTGCGCGCGCCTGCAAGAGCAGGGCGTTGCGGTCGACCTTGTTGGTGCCGGCCCACGGCAGTTCGTCGACGAAGCGGATGCGCCGCGGGTGCTGGTACGCGGGGCCGTTGGCCAGCGCATGGCGCTTCAGGCTGTCCGCGTCTAGGGCGCTGCCGTCGCGGCGCACCACGAAGGCGACGGGGATTTGGCCGCGCTCTTCGTCGGCCAGGGGCACAACGCAGCTTTGGCGTACATCCGGATGCAGTTCCAGCAGCTTTTCCACTTCGACGGGATAGATGTTCTCGCCGCCGCAGACGAACATGTCGTCCGCGCGGCCCACGAAATAGTAGAAGCCCTGGGCGTCGCGGCGCATGACGTCGCCGCTGTAATACCAGCCGTCCCGCAGCACTTGCGCGCTCTTTTCGGGCAGGTTGTGATAGCCCGACAAGACGGCCGGATTCTTCATCAGCAGCACGCCTTCATCCGGATTGGGGCCGTCGGCCAGGTGGACGTGGGACGGATCGATCGGATGGCCCACCGCCAGCGGCGGCGTGGGCAAGCCGTCGGGATGCGGGCCGAACACGGCCGGCCCGGCTTCGGTGGTGCCGTAGCCGTGGGTGATGCGCACCTGCGGCAGGGCCTGCTGGATGCGCTCGTAAAGCGCCACGGTCATCGGCGCAGAGCCCAGCATGACGCGGCCCAACGCAGACAGGTCACGGCCCTGCAGCAAGGCAGGCTCCTTGACCAGTCGGGCGAACATGGTGGGCACGGCCGTCAGGACGGTGATGCGGTAGCGTTCCAGCGCATCGGCATAGGCGGCCACGTCGAACGCCGGCTGGATCACCAGCAGGCTATTGCTGGCGAATGCGCGCTTGGCCATGAAGAGGCCGTTCATATGGAAGAGGGGCTGGGCCAGCAGGTAGTGTTCCTGTCGATCGGGTACGGCCGCCGAGCCGGACGTGGCGCCGAGCGCCCACAGCTGGCCCGCGTGCGTCAGCGGCACGCCCTTGGGCTTGCCGGTGGAACCTGACGTGTACAGCATCTGCGCCACGTCGTCGTGCGCGGGCGTAACGGTGTCGAAGGCCGTCGGCACGATCTGCGCGGCAAAGCCCTGCGGTCCGGCTTCATCGAAATCCAGCACCGGCACCGTGGCCTCGAAGGCGGCGCGGCGCGCACTGTCTACGAAGGCCAGGGCAATTCCGGCGTCGCGGATCACGTAGTCGATGTTCTCTTGCGTCTGCTTGATGTTGATCGGCACGGCCACGAAGCCGGCGCGCATGATGCCGAAATAGGTAATCAGGTATTCGGCGCGGTTCAAGGCGGCGATGGCGATGCGCGAGCCGGCCGGCAACGCGCGGGCCGTCAGCCATGCGGCGACGCCACCGGCCAGTTGATGGATGTCGCCGTGCGTGTAGCGGACAGGCGCGTCGGCGACCCGCAGGTCGACGATGGCGGGCAGGGTGGCGGGGCGGCTGGGGTCAGCCAGATCGCCCAGGTTCTTCAGAGGATGCGTCATTGGGGAAATTCCGGGAGTTTTGGCGCTTAACGCTTTTGCAGCTTGGGGTTGAGCGCGTCATTCAGGCCGTCTCCGACCAGATTCAGAGACAGCACGGCAAGCATGATCGCGACGCCGGGGACGGCGCAGATGTACCAGGAGGACCGGATCAAGCTGCGGCCTTCGCCGACCAGGCGGCCCCAGCTGGCGATGTTGGGGTCGCCCAGGCCCAGGAAGGACACGACCGATTCGTACAGGATGGCGCCCGCCACCACCAGCGACGACATCACGATGACGGGCGGCAGCGCGTTGGGCAGGATCTCGGCGGCGACGATGCGCAAAGGGCTCATGCCCACGGCGCGGCTGGCCTGCACGAATTCCCGTTCCTTGAAAGACAGGAATTCGGCGCGGGTCAGCCGGGCGATGGGCGGCCACGACACCAGCCCGACGGCCAGCGTGATGGCTTCGATGTGCGGGCCCAGCACCGACACGATGGTCAATACGAACACGACGTTCGGAATGATCTGGAACAGTTCGGTGACGCGCATCAGCACTTCGTCGATCCAGCCGCCGGACCAGGCGGCGGCCGCGCCGATGCTTACTCCGATCACGGTTGCGGCCGCGGCGGCGACCAGGCCGATCAGCAGGGTGGCGCGGGCGCCATGCGCGATCAACGCCGCGATGTCGCGGCCCATGGAGTCCGTGCCCAGCGGATAACGCCAGGATTCGAAGGGCCAGATCTCGGGCGCGCCGACGATGCGCAGGGGATTGATGGGATACAGCCAGCCGGCGCTGGCGGCCAGCAGGGCGATCAGCAGCAGCACGACCGCGCCCGCCACCGCACCGCGGTTGCGGACGAATCGGGCGGCGAACGACGCGGGGCGAGGGGTTGCGCGGGCGACGGGCAGGGTGGCAAGCGTAGGGGATGCGGACATATCAGACAGCCTTGATGCGCGGGTCCATCCGCGTGTAGAGAAGATCGACGACGATGTTGGCCAGGACCACCACGAAGGAGCTCAGCACCAGGATGCCCAGCACGACGGGGTAGTTGCGGCTCATGACGCTGTCGAACAGCACGCCGCCGATGCCCGGCCAACTGAACACGGCCTCCACCACGATGCTGCCGCCCAACACCGAGCCCAGTTGCAGGCCCAGCAGCGTGACGATGGGCAGCACCGCGTTGCGCAGAATGTGCCGCACCACCACGGCGGTGCGCGTCAGGCCCTTGGCGTAGGCGGTGCGCACGTAGTCCATGCGGCTGACTTCCAGCATCGACGCCCGCATGACGCGGGCATAGGCCGCGGAATAGAACAGGCCCAGGGCGATGGCGGGCAGCGCCAGGTGATGCAGCACGTCCAGCGCCTGCCGCCACAAGCCGCCGTCCAGGCCGATGGTGACCATGCCGCCCACGGGAAACCAGCCCAGCTTCACCGAAAACAGGATGATCAGCATGATGCCCAGCCAGAAACTGGGCGCGGCAAAGCACAGCACGGCAAACGCCGAGACCGCGCTGTCCCACCAGGTGTTGACCTTGATGGCGGACACGATGCCCGCCGCCATGCCGACCAGCACGGCGATGGCGATGCTGGCCAGCATCAGTACCAGCGTGGCCGGCAGGTGGGCCAGGATTACGTCCAGAACTGGCAGGTTGTGCCGGTACGAATAACCGAAATCCAGGCTCGCGACCGAACCGATGTACTTCAGCAGTTGGACGGTCGGCGGCTGGTCCAGCCCATACGTCACGCGCAGGCGTTCGATCAGCGCCGGGTCGGTGACCTGCTGCTCGGCCGTCATGACGTCCAGGAACGTGCCGGGCACGGATTGGATCAGGGCGAAGTTGAGCACCACCACGCCCAGCAACAGCGGAACGGCCTGGAGCAGGCGGCGCAAGATCAAACGCAACGGCATGGCGGATCTCTTACGCTTGCAGCCACACGTCGGCCAGGGTTTCGCCCTGGACGTTGGCGCCGGTGGTGAAGTTGCGCACGTTCTTGCCGGCCAGCGTGAACGACTGGATTTCCACCAGCGGCACGATCGGCACGTCGGTCGAGGCCAGGCGCGCGAACTGCGCGGCCAGCGCCTTGCGGGCGTCGGGCGCCGTTTCTACCGCCAGCTTGCCGACCAGCGCGTCCATCTCGGGGCTGGAGTAGCCGGTGGCGTTGCGGAAGGCGGCCCCCTTCACGATGCCATCGGTGGTGAAGAACTGGGTCACGGTTGGCACCAGTTCCAGCGGCGAAGTGAAATTGGACACCGCAATGTCGTAGTCGTAGTCGCCGTAGATGCGCTTGAGCGCCGTCGCGCGGTCCACCGAATCCAGCTTGACGGCGATGCCCACGTCTTCCAGCGCCTGCTTCAGGTATTGGCCCAGCTTGGCGTTCTCTTCAAACCACGCGGCGGCCACCAGGTTGACGGTGAAGCGCTTGCCGTCCTTGACGGGCAGCCCGGCGGCGTCCAGCAGCGACGCGGCTTTCTTCGGGTCGAAGGGATAACGCGGCACGTCTTCGGTGAAGAACAGCGGGTTGCTGCTGAAGATGGGGGCAATGGCGGGTTTGCCGCGGCCGTAATAGATGGTGTCGACGATGAACTGGCGGTCGATGGCGTGCAGGATCGCCTGGCGCACCTCGCGGCGGTTGACGATGTCGCGGCGCTGGTTGAATTCGGCCGTCACCGTCCAGGCCGTGTTCTGGTAGCCGCGCGTGTCCACGACGACCTTGCCGGTCTTGACCAGGCGGTCGATGTCGCGGGCGGGAACCGGATTGGAATAGGCCAGGCCCAGCTCGCCCGTTTCCAGCGCGGCGCCGCGCGAGGCGGGGTCGGACCACCAGCGGATGACCAGCTTGTCCAGGTTGGGTTCGCCCGGGTTCCAGTACTTGTCGTTGCGCTGGTATTCCACGTGGCTGCCGCGCACCCACTTGCCGTATTTCCACGGGCCCGTGCCCACCGGCGTGTTGTTCAGCGGGTTGGTGATCAGGTCTTTGCCGTCATACAGGTGCTTGGGCACCAACAGCTGATACTGGCCGGACAACGTGGATTTCAGGAAGAATTCCGGCACGGGCGCGTTGAAGGTCAGCACGACCGTCTGCGCATCCGGCGCGGTGGCGTCCGTCAACGATTTCAGCGCGATACCCGCAGAAATCGGCTTCCAATGCTGCAGCACGTTGTAGACGACGTCGGCCGACGTGAAGGGTGCGCCGTCGTGCCAGGTGACGCCTTCGCGCAGCTTGATGGTGTAGCTGCGGAAGTCCGCCGCCGGGGTGACGCTAAGCGCCAGCGCGGGTTGGAATTTCAGGTCGGCATCCAGCTTTAACAGCCGTTCCAGGATCTTGGTGGACGTCTGGAACGGGCTGGATCCGCCGCCGCCGGGCACGAACAGCGCTTGCGGCTCCAGGCCGCCCCAGGTGGCGACGAGCGTGCCGCCCTTGCGGGCGGGGCCAGCGTCCGCGCCCGGTTGGGCGGTGGCGGCGTACAGCGCCTGCGGCAATGCGCCCAGGCCGGTGGCGGCCAGGGAGCCTGCGGCGGTGCGGGTCAGGAAGGCGCGCCGTCCGAGGCGCGGAGCTTGGGTCATGATGGCATCCTTGTTGGGTAACGCGGCTCAGCCTTGGCTGAGCGTGGCGTAGGTGGCGCGGCCGATGGCGACAAGCGCGCCCTGGTCGTTGTAGAGGTCCACGTCAGCCACGCCGACGCTGCGCCCGTTGCGGCGCACGCGCGCCACCGCGGTCAGGCCGGTGTTGACGGCGGGCCGCAGGTAATCGACGCGGAAGTTGATGGTGGGCAGGCCGCGGCCCAGCAGCATGCCGACGGCGAAATCGCCCACGGTGTCGATCACGGCGGCCAACGGGCCGCCATGCCATTGGCCGCTGGCGGCGCCGCGTTCGAATTCGGCCCGCATCGGCGCCAGCACGGTCAGTTCGCCGCGCTCGTGGTCCACGGCGCTGACCGACAGGCCCAGCCATGCGATGAAGGGAGAATCGTCGAACTTGGCCTGGATCTGGGCGGCGTTCAGCACATTGCTCATGACGTCACCAGCACTTTGCCGACGATCTTGCGATCTTCCAGCGATGCCAATGCCTCGGCCCCTTGTTCCAGTGGCCAGCTACGGTCCACTTCCACGTGCAGGCGGCCGCTGCGCACCAGTTCCAGCAGTTCATGCAGGTCTTCGCGGTCCCAGCCGTTGGAGCCGCGGATCTGCAGCTCGAACGTCCAGATGTAGCGCAGGTCTTCCTTGGGGTCGAAGCCGGCGGTGGCCCCGCAGGTCAAGAGACGGCCGCCCAGGCGCAGGCAACGCAGCGATTTCACCCAGGTGTCGCCACCCGTGAAGTTCACCACCACGTCCACGCCGCCAGACTTGGTGCCACGACGGCGGGCAGGGCGGCCAAAGCGTTCCTGCACGGCCTTCAGGAAGTCTTCCTCGGTGTAAAGGATGATGTGGTCGGCGCCCAGCGCGCGCAGCGCTTCGCCTTTCTCCGGCGTACCTGCGCAAGCGATGACTTCGGCGCCGGCCAGCTTGGCCAATTGCACCGCGCACACGCCCACGCCGCCGCTGGCGCCCAGGATCAGCACCTTTTCACCGGCCTGGATCTGGCCGATGCGATTCATCATGCGCAGCGCGGTGCCGTAGGCCACCGGCAGCGCCGCGGCCTGTTCAAAGCTGACCTCATCGGGCAGGCGCAGCAACTGGTGCGCCGGCACGCGGCACAGCTCGGCCAGGCCGCCGTGGATGGTTTCGCCCACCAGGCCGCCGTCAACGCGGTCGATCGGGTCGACCAGCACGCGGTCGCCGGCCTTCCAGTCCCGCACGTTGGCGCCGGTCTGCACAATCTCGCCGGCCACGTCCAGGCCGATGATCACGGGGAAGGGCAGTTTGATGCCGGGCATGCCGCGGCGCGTGAATACGTCGTGGTAGTTCAACGAGGACGCGCGCACGCGAATGACGACGTCGTCCGGCCCGGCGACGGGATCGGGAAATTCGGTTTCCAGACGGAGCTTGTCGTTGCCGCCGTGTTCACGCAAAACAATTGCTTTCATGACTGCCAATAGTAGGAAGAGGAAATAGGGAAAAGGCTTACCAAGCGGCCACGCCGGCGATCGCCTGGCGCGTGATGGTCAGGCCGTGGGCCAGCGCACTACGCCGCCACACGCTGGATACGGGCACGAAGGCGTCGACCAGGTCGGCGCGCAACTGGGCGTCGCGGGCGGCATCGGGCGCGTGCGGGGCCTTGAAGCGCAGCCACTGGTCCAGCCTTAGCGCGGGCCGCATCTGCAGGCCGCGCGTGCCGAATTCGACGACGGCGCCGGCCAGCGCGCGGTCACCCAGCGCCTGTTGCACGCCACGGAACACCAGGCCCTGGTAGTCGGGGCGGGCCAGGCCATGCGGGCGCTGGTCGCGGACGCGGTCGGCGCCCCACCAGTGAGCGGCCTGCGCCTGTTCGGCGCTGCCTTCGTCGTTAAAGCACAAGAAAAAGGGTTCGCCGTATTCGCCGATGCCGGTGTGCCAGTCGATAAAGGCCACGCGTTCGCTGGCGGCCAGATGTTCGTCGACGATGCGGCGCAGGGTACGGTTGGACCACTCGGGGCCGCTGCCGCCGTAGACCAGGCCATCCGGATGCGTGTACTGGCCGCTGGCGGTGGTGTTGAACAGCGCGTCGGCGCCGTGGGTCTCGCGGAACGCCTCGACGGCGCGTGCGCCGGCTTCCAGGCTGGCTTCGGTCCAGGCGTCTGGAATCAGATGCGGATGCAGCGTGGCGTAATGCGGGTTGGCCGGCGTTGGACGCGTGTGGTCAATGAAGTTGCGGTTCAGGTCGACGTTGTTTTCGGTCGTGCGGGTGTCGTACGCGTAGCCGTAAGGATTCAGCGCGTGCACCAGCACCACGTTCACGTCTTCCGGCAAGGGATTGCCGCCATCGGCGCGCAACCAGCCGATCTGCACGGCAGAGCCCGCCGCGCCTTCCAGGCCGTGCGTGCCGCTGATCGCCAGATGCGTGCGCGGGGCGTCGGCACGGCCCAGCACGGCAACATCCACGCTCAGCGCCTGGCCGTGCGGATCTTTCAGCGTGGGATGCTCATGGCGCGACAGCGCCGCGCCGCGTTGCGTCGCGGCCGCGACGAACGCCTGGCGCGCCGCCGCGTAATCGATCGAAAAGCAGTCCCAGTAATCGGGCAGGGTATCGCTCATGTCAGGCCGCCTCTTGGACGAACACCTGCAGCGCGCCGGCCCCGTCTTCGGGCGGCACCACCAGTTCGCCATGCGCGTTGGCGCGGTAGTTCACCTGATTGGCGTCGAACAGGGCGCGCGTCTTCGCCAGATCGCGCACGCCGATCACCGATCCCGCGAACCAGCCGCCGTGGGCAGATGCCGGCAAGCCGGCCGGGACGCGGACGCGCGGATACCGCTGTTCGAACGCGGCGGGGCTCAGGAAGTCGATGCGCAGGCTGCCGCGCCGTACTTGCAGGCCGCCGTCGGGCAGCTCGCTGATGGCGATCGGTCCGAACACGCGCTCATAGCCGGCGCGCAGCGAGGCAGGATCAGGGTGGACGGCGATCAGCGATTCGATGCGTCGCGCGCCGTTGGCGTGTTCCTGCCATTCCGGCCGGAAGACGAGGTGGCGCGTCAGGTGGCCGCAGGTGAAGAAGTCGGGCACGCCCAGCAGGCCGGCCGGAAAGTTCGTGTTGTTCCAGGCGGCGTCTTCGCTGCCTTCAGGCAGATGCACTGGGCGGGCGCCCCGGTTGGGGGGGGGGGGGGGGGGGGCCCCCCCCCCCCCCCCCCCCCCCCCCCCCCCACGGTCGG
>NZ_JBYOKH010000043.1:0-56538 GCF_057799415.1 Achromobacter sp. 18P8.1.1
ATCGCGCATACGAAATCCGATTGCGGATCGTGGGCGTGGGCAATGAAATGGCCGCCGCACTGGCGGCAGGCGGACAGTTGCAACATGCCGCTGTCGAAGAAGCGCACCAGCATCCAGGCGCGCGTGAAGCTCAGGACGGGCTCCGCACTTTCCGCGGCATCCAGCCCCGCGTTCTCCAGATACAGGCGGTATGCGTCGATGGTGGCACGTATACCCTTGCTGCTGGTGCGCGAGTTCAGGAACGAATACACGTTGTAGAACAGCGACGAATGGATATTCGGCAGCCAGGTCATGAACCAATCGACCGAAAAAGGCAGCATGCCCTTGGGTGGCGAGCAGCCGCGGATTTCGCGATACAAGCGTGCCAGACGGTCGTGGCTGAGGCTGGTTTCAGCCTCCAGCACCTGAAGCCGCGCTCCCAGAGTGATCATGGAGCTGGCTAGCAGGATGTCGTCCGCTTCCTGAGAAACGCTTTTCGAGGCCATTGCGCGAGAGTCCGATTGGGTTTCGAACGGCCGTCAGGCCAGTTCTTCTACAGGTTGCTTGGCCAGCAGGATGGTTGCATGCGCTTGCTGCAGCGCACCACCCAGAACGTCATGGGTCAGCGCGGACAACAGGCTGTAATCGTCAAAACGGAATCGGCAGAGGAGCGAGCTGGAGCTAGCCAGTTTCACCAGTTGGGCCGGCGACAGACGCATCAGGATGTCGGCAACTTCGTTGCTGAACCCCAGACGGAACATCGATGCGGCATAGTCATCACGCAACATACGTTGCGCAAGTAACAGATATGACAGATTCACTTCGCGAATATCTGCCAGCAATGAATTTTCGACTTGTTGCACGCCCTACTCCCTATCCCTATCCCACCCAAGGGGCTCGATAACTAAAAGCGCCGACAATTTGAATTGCCTGACGGCTTGCTGCATCCTGTTTTAATGCGAAATGTATCATTTGTTCGCAATTTAAGTAAAATTTACCACAGGTGATGTCATTTTCTATGACTTATATGACAAATCTTTGTTGATATTGCGCAACTTACGAAAATAGATACACCTTGACATAGATGTTCGACGGGAATTTACGTCAATTTGGCAAATAAGCATTCAAAACATTGCGTACTTCGAGGAATGAAATGTTGTGCAGTCCCGACAATGACACCTTGCCGATCACTTAATTTGTAGCTTTAGCGCAGCCGCGCGTTTGTCGACAATGTCGCAAATTGACAACGTCAGACAATGCGTCACGATGGACACCGCCTGACATTCCCGCAATGCCCCACGCAGATGACAGCTTGGTCGAATATGCCCCGCTAGTGCGGAAGCTGGCCCTGCAATTGCTCGCCCGGCTACCCGCCAGCGTTGAGCTCGACGACTTGATACAGGCCGGCATGATCGGCCTGCTTGACGCCGTAAGGCGCTATCAGGAAACGGCAGACGCCCAATTCGAGACCTACGCCACGACCCGCATTCGTGGCGCGATGCTGGACGAACTCCGCGGCCAGGACTGGCTGCCGCGCAGCGTCCGCGCCAAGGCGCGCAAGATCGAACAAGCCATCCAGCAACTGGAACAACGGCTGATGCGCGCCCCGTCAGAGGCTGAAATCGCGCAACAGCTGGATATGCGGATCGAGGATTACCAGACGCTCCTGCACGACGCGCAAGGCGTCCAGATCGTGCATTACGAAGATTTCACGACGGAAAACGAC
Source organism: Achromobacter sp. 18P8.1.1 (assembly GCF_057799415.1). Lineage (NCBI taxonomy): Bacteria > Pseudomonadati > Pseudomonadota > Betaproteobacteria > Burkholderiales > Alcaligenaceae > Achromobacter > Achromobacter sp. 18P8.1.1. The sequence continues at coordinate 1,706 of NZ_JBYOKH010000043.1, forward strand.
TCGGCTAGTGGCCAATCCGACTGGGCAGCCACGCTGAACCACGGCTCCGCGGGGGGCAATCCGCTGGACTCCCTCTTGGCCGGAGACTTCCGACAAGCCCTGATTCACGCCATCGACTCCCTCCCCGACCGCGAAAAATTGCTGCTGTCGCTCTGTTACGAACAAGGGCTGAATCTGAAGGAAATCGGCGCCATCATGAATGTGACCGAGGCGCGGGTGTGCCAGCTGCGGTCGCAGGCAACGGCAAGAATCCGCGCCAAGCTGAAGGACCAGGCCTGGCATGCGCTGCCCCAGGAGGGGCAGATCGCGCAGATTATTTGAGCTCGAGCCCTTGGGCCGTTCGAAAATCCCCCAAAAATCCGACGCTATTCCGCCCATCGGCCGCCATGCCGGGCTGCTAGCCTCTCGAATCGACGCTTAGTGTGTGCGCGATCGCCCACGCAAGCAGCACACCCCGCCTATCCCTGGAATTCAGTCATGACCGCAGCCGATCATTTGACGCAGGCAATTTCTGACGCCTACGACGAAACCCCGTACATTTCGAACGCGTTCGCCTATACGTCGCCAGGCAACTTGCGAGCAGTGGCCAGCCTTTACGGATTGGCCACGCCAGCACTCGACAACGCCCGCGTGCTGGAACTGGGGGGTGCCGCCGGCGGAAACCTGTTGCCCTTTGCGATGGCCTATCCGGGCGCGCAGGTGGTGGGCATTGATCTGGCGCCTCAACAGATCGAGGCAGGCCAGCAGATCGCCGAGAAAGTCGGCGCGCGCAATCTCGACTTGCGCGCGATGAGCCTGACCGACATCACGCCGGAGTTCGGGATGTTCGACTACATCATTTGCCACGGCGTTTTCAGCTGGGTCCCCCCCGAAGTGCGCGACGCGATATTCCGCATCTGCCGGGAAAACCTGGCTCCGGAGGGGATTGCCTATATCAGTTACAACACCTACCCGGGATGGAAAGCTGCCGACGTGGTACGCGACGCGATGATCCTGAACAGTTTTGGCGCCCAAACGGCACAGGAAAAACTTGCCAGCGCCAAGGAGATGCTGGATCTCATCGAAAACGGCCTCTGGCACAACAACCCGCTGCACGCTGCACTGCAAAATGTTGCAAGCAAGCTGCGCGGCCAGTCCGACCATTACGTCTTGCACGAATACCTGGAAGCAATCAATACGCCTTGCTACTTCCTGGAATTTGCCGCCGCCGCGCAACAGGCCGGCCTGGCCTATGTCACGGACGCCGAGCCGCATTTGACCTTCGCGTCGACTTACGGCGCCAAGGTCGCGCTGGGCCTGAATGGCCTGTCAGCCAATAGCAACCGTGAAATGCGCGAGCAATATCTGGATTTCGCTGTGGGACGCTCGTTTCGCAAGAGCCTGCTGGTGCACGCGGATCGCGCGGGCCAGATGCTGGCCCAGCCGGAAGGCAGCGCCTTCAAAGCGATGCACTTCTCTGCGAGGCTTGACGCCGCCGCCGCGACGACGGGCGCATCCGCAGAGCATCGTCACTACATTACACCCAATGGCGCGACCCTGAGCAGCAAGGACCCGGCCATGGTCGGGATGATCGACGCGCTGAACCAGGCCTGGCCGCGCGCCCTGCCCTTTGACGCCATTCTTGGCATTGCACAGCACCACAACCCGGACGCAGCGCGAGAAGATTTGTGCAACGCCGTCTATATGAACCTGATCACTCTGGTGCAATCCAGTGCAGTCCACTTCCGCATGGAGCCGTCGGCCTATGTGGCGCCTGACAGCAAACCCGCGTTGATCCCCGGCGCCCTCCCATTGCTTCGTGAAGTTACCCGACAGCCGAGCCAGGTGGGTATGTATAACTTTTGGCATCAGCCCGTGACCCCTCCGGCCGATGCCTTGAGCCAATTCATCACCCTGCAAATGGACGGCACCCACTCCGTGACCGACCTGCGTACGCAAGTGCGTGACGCGCTGACCTCAGGCCGTCTCGCCCATCCCAACGGACAAACCTATAAGGGCGCCCGCAATCTGGAGCCGGTCGCGCAGGAATTTTTGAACGCCCTGCTGGCTGAATTGCGCCGCGCCGGGCTGCTGCTGAACTGATACATTTGGCCGCCGGGACTGGCGCGTGGACTCGCCAGCCCCGGAAAGCATCAAAAACCTCAACATATTTACGATTGCCGAAAAAAAAGCCTAAAGATTGATTTGCGACTGCCGTAATCCTGGCAACGGAGCAATTCGAAGACGCAAGAAAGCGAATTCTCCCGTTAACACGATGGGCGGCCCCGCTGCCCGGTTTGAAGAAGCCTTTCTCTCTTGGGAGCCTAAACATGGCTGCAGTCATTAACACCAACTACTTGTCGCTCGTTGCTCAGAACAACCTGAACAAGTCGCAATCGTCCCTGGGTACCGCCATCGAACGCCTGTCGTCGGGCCTGCGCATCAACAGCGCCAAGGACGACGCCGCCGGTATGGCCATTGCCAACCGCTTCACCGCGAACGTCAAGGGTCTGACCCAAGCCGCTCGTAACGCCAACGACGGCATCTCGCTGGCTCAAACGACGGAAGGCGCCGCCTCCGAAATCAACACCCACCTGCAGCGCGTTCGCGAACTGTCGGTGCAAGCCGGTAACGGCAGCTACTCGCAAGAGCAGCTGAACTCGATGCAAGACGAAATCAACCAACGTCTGTCGGACATCGACCGCATCTCGCAACAAACCGACTTCAACGGCGTGAAGGTTCTGTCCTCCAACGCCAAGCCGCTGACGCTGCAAGTTGGCGCCAACGACGGCGAAACGATCACCCTGAACCTGTCGGAAATCAGCGTCAAGACGCTGGGTCTGGACGGCTTCAACGTCAACGGCTCGGGCGTGACCCAGAACCGTTCGGCCACCGTGTCCGACCTGCAAGCCGCTGGCGGCACCGCCGTCGGCAACGACTGGACCGTCACCACGACGCACGCTGCTGCAACGGCTGACCAAACCTTCGCCAAGCTGGAAAACGGCAACACCGTTACCGTTGGCACGGGCACCGGCGCTACGACCTACACGTACGACTCGGCCAACAAGAACTTCACGTTCACCGACAAGTCGGCTTCGAACGCTGGCGCCATCACCACGCTGGCAAACTCGCTGCGTCCGGCCACCGGCACGACGACCGCGACCTACACCCACAACAACGGCGGCCAGACTGAATTCCAAGTCGACGCTACGGGCAAGGTCACCATCGGCGGCCAAGACGCCTTCCTGGATGCCGCTGGCAACCTGACCACCAACAACGCCTCGGCTACCGCTGCCACGCTGAACACCGTGCTGACCGCCGCCGCCAACACCGGCGCCGCTGGTTCGTCGTCGGTTTCGATCGGTGGCAAGACGTACTCCAGCACCGGCACCGCCAACGCTCTGTCGTTCACCAACACCATCGCTACCGATGCGCTGCTGGCCAACGTCAAGGCCAACGCTACCGCCGGCGGCGTGGTCGTCAAGCTGGGTCAAGGCATCACCAGCGCCAACGTCACCTTCACCAGCGGCGCGTCGACCGACACGTACGTTGATGACAAGGGCACGTTCACCACGACCAAGACGTACGACACGACCTACACCGTTGACCCGAACACGGGCAAGGCTACGGTCAAGAGCGGCACGGGCACGGGTGACTACACCGCCAAGATCGGTGCTGAAGCCAAGGTCAACAGCTCGGGCAAGCTGACCACGGAAGACACCAGCAAGGGTACGCTGACCACCGATCCGCTGAAGACGCTGGATGCCGCCTTCACGAAGCTGGACAAGCTGACCGGCGAACTGGGTGCTGTGCAGAACCGTCTGGAATCGACGATCGCCAACCTGAACAACGTCGTCAACAACCTGTCCAACGCTCGTTCGCGTATTCAAGACGCCGACTACGCCACGGAAGTGTCGAACATGTCCAAGGCTCAGATCCTGCAACAAGCTGGTACCTCGGTTCTGGCGCAAGCCAACCAAGTGCCGCAAACCGTTCTGTCGCTGCTGCGTTAATTCTCGGCAACGGCAACGGTCGGCAGAGGAAACTTCGGTTTCCTCTGGCTGGCAGCCAGGACGGGGCCTTCGCACCCGCCCTGGCCACCCCGAAAACCCGCCTCTCGGCGGGTTTTTTTTCGTCCACACCCGGCCGCCGCGGCCGGCGAGCTTTGTCTAAAGTGGCGGGATATTCCGACGCTGATTCTCCGAATGAGTCCCGGCCGCCATTCGTAGAATTCCGGGATCAGATCCCCTAGCTTCGACCAGCCCTAACCCCACATGTCCTATCCGGCCTTCACCCAACGACAAGCCATTGCAGATCCGGGCCGGCTGTCGCCCAGCCATTCTCCCGCCAGAGTGCGCGCCACCGCGCACTTATACGGGGTCGAAACCCGGCCGCTGGAACGTGCACGGGTGCTGGCCATTGGCTGCGGTGCAGGCGAGGCACTGCTGCCGTTCGCGCTGGCCTATCCTGACGGGCAGGCAATCGGGCTTGATCCTTCGGAAACCTTGATCAGCCAGGGCACCGAGGCGGCGGGCCGGCTTGGCGTATCCAACCTGACGCTCTATGTCGGTCAAGCGACCGACGTGGGTTCACAGTTGGGGCTGTTCGACTACATCATCGTCACCGGCGTCTACAGCTACCTGCCCGCCGACGCCGCGCAGGCCCTGCTGCAAGCCTGCGCCGCCCTGTTGACGCCCCAGGGCATTCTCTATCTGGACAGCCACGTATACCCAGGCGCCAAGGCGCTGGACGTGGTGCGCGACGCCATCATGCTGCATGGCCACGCCGCGCAGACTAACGCCGAACTGCGCCAAAGCGCATTGGCCGCCCTGACCCTGTTTAAGGAAGGCTTGGCGGCGGCGAACCCTCAACTGGCGGCATTGCCCGGCATCGTGGCGCAATTCGAGCGTGACCTGCATGCCGCGCAAGGAGATCACGAGGGCGGACTTCAGTTGCTGGGCTGCAACCCCAGTTACTTTGTCGAACTGGCCGGGCGCGCCACCGAGGCCGGACTGGCCTACGTGGGCGACACCCAGCCGCTGAGCGAAATCGCGTTGAACTTCGGCCAAGGCGTATCGCTGAATCACAGCCTGCTGGCCATGGGCCAGCCCGCCACCGTACGCCAGCAATATCTGGATTTCGCCACCGGCCGCGCCTTCCGTCAGAGCCTGTGGGTAGCGCAAGCGCGCGCAACCAATGTGGCGGGCAAGCCTGACCTGAACCGCATGCGGGACCTGCGCTTTGCCTGCGGGCTGATCCGCCTGGCTGCCAACGGACAAGAGAGCGGCGCCACTTATGTGAACCATCTTGGCCGAGCCCTGGTCACCCAGGATGCCGACGTGGTGACGGTCACGGACATGCTCAACCATGCGTGGCCGGCGACGCTGCCCTACCCGACGCTGCTGGCCGTCCTGCTGAACAAGAACCAGATCGACGACGCCGCCGGGCGCAAGGTATTGGACCGTGTCTTGCAGACGCTGATGGAAAACGATCTGCTGCACTACAGCCTGGACGCCGGCCCTTACGAACGCGAAGGCGACGCCCCGTTGCGGCCGATCCCCTTTCTGATTGCCGATGACACGGCGCCGGCCCTGCCGCGCTTCAACCTCTGGCATGAGCCCGTCAAGCTGGTGCCGTCGGCTGCGCAGTCTGCCATCATCCGCAACCTCGCCGCTGGCCGCTTGCCCCATGTGCCGGACACGGGAGGCTCGCCCGCAGACCCATCGGATGTGGCAGAAACCCTGGCGTTGCTCAAGCGTTATGCGCTCGTTCAAGGCAGTACGCGCGCGTGGGCAACGATGCTACGCGACGCGATGACCGCCGCGCACGGCAATATGCCGCTGCTAGGCCTGTACATCAGCGCCCTGGCATGCCTGAGCCTGAACGCGCGCATTCTTGCCGCCAGCGGGCACCAGCCTAATCCGGGACAGGCCATCGCCGCCCAGGCCATTCGCCTGCACGAGCTGATGACGAAGAAGGCCTTCCAGGAAGCAGAACAAATCGCGCGCCGCCTGACGAAGAGCGCCCCCAAGTTCTGGGATGCATGGGAAGCGTTGACCATTGCTCTTTTCAGCACCGCACGCGTGCAAGAGGCTCTGCTGCCTGCACTGACGACCCTGGAACTGGGGCCGGCCGACCCGCAAAGCTACGTGCTGCTGGCTGCGATCATGACGCAATTGGGGCGCACGTCCGAAGCCATCGGCGCCAGCCGCCGAGCAGTCGAACTGGCGCCGCTCAGTGCCGAAACCCATTCCGCACTGGCCGACGCCCTGACGACCGAACGGCGCTACAAGGAAGCCGAAGCCAGCAACCTGCTCGCCATCGCCCTGGAACCAGCGCATCGCAAGTCCCGCATCAACCTGTGCAAGACCTATATCGATGCCGGTGATGTCGCGAAGGCGGAGCTTGCTGCGCGCGAAGCGGTTGCCGTGTTCCCCACCGAGCCCACCCCGCGCAATAACCTGTTGTTTGCATTGAACTATTCGGACGAGCGCAGCGCCGAAGAGGTCTTCCAGGCATATCGCGACTGCGATACCGACTTATTCGCCACGCATCGTGCCAGCTGGAGGCCGCACAAGAATTCGCGCCAACTGCCCAGAAAGCTGAAGGTGGGTTACGTATCGCCCGACTTCCGTCAACACTCGGGCAACTATTTCATCGAGCCGCTGTTTCAACACCATGACCGGTCCAATTTCGAGTTGACAGCCTATGCCGAACTGACGACCGAAGACCAGACCACCCAGCGCCTCAAGACCTATTTCGACCACTGGGTTCCCACCACCACGCTGACAGATGCCCAATTGGCCGAACGCATACGCGCCGATGGCATCGACATCCTGATCGACGTGGCCGGCCACACCGCTGGCAACCGCCTGGGCGCTTTCGCTCGCAAACCGGCCCCCGTCTCGTTGACGTGGCTGGGGTTTGGCTACAGCACCGGCTTGTCGGCGATCGACTACATCATGTCGGATAGTGTCATGGTGCCGGAAGGCAGCGAACACCTGTTTTCAGAGAAACCCTGGCGCCTGGAAGACAGCAATTTCATCTACCGCCCGAACCCAGCAATGGGCGACTACGGTGCGCTACCCGCACTAGCCAACGGCTACGTCACGCTGGGCACGCTGACCCGCGCCATCCGGATGAACGACCGCACCGTCAGTGTCTGGTCCGAGATCTTGCGCCGCCTGCCCGAAGGCCGCCTGATGGTAGACAGCAACAGCTACCGCGACGGTCCGATGCGCGAACAGCTGATCGCCCGCTTTCAAGCGCAAGGCATTGACCGCAGCCGGCTCATGATCGGCTGCCACAGCCCCCCCTGGGACGTGCTGCGCAGCATGGACATCGGCCTGGATTGCTTCCCGCACAACTCGGGTGTGACGCTGGTGGAAACGTTGTACATGGGCGTCCCCTACGTGACGCTTGCCGACCGCCCCAGTGTGGGCCGCATTGGCAGTTCCGTCTTGCACGGCATCGGCCACCCGGAATGGATCGCCCAAACTGAAGAAGAATACGTGCAGAAGGTTGTCGCCCTTGCCCGCGACCTGCCCGCCCTGGCGCGCATCCGCGCCAACCTGCGCAGCGACATGCAGGCAAGTCCCTTGATGGACGAACCCGCATTCGCCCGCAAATTCGAAGCCGCGCTACGTGGCATGTTCAACACCTGGTGCGAATCCCAAGCATGAAAGCCATCATCCTCGCCGGGGGTCTGGGCACCCGGATCTCTGAAGAAACCCACACGCGACCCAAGCCGATGATCGAAATCGGCGGGCGGCCCATCCTGTGGCACATCATGAAGACGTATTCCGCCCACGGCGTGAACGACTTCGTGATCTGCTGCGGCTACAAGGGCTACATGATCAAGGAGTACTTCGCCAATTACTTCCTGCACATGTCCGACGTGACCTTCGACATGGCTGACAACCGCATGGAAGTGCACCAGCGCAAGGCCGAACCGTGGCGCGTGACGCTGGTGGACACCGGTGAAACGACCATGACCGGCGGGCGCTTAAAACGCGTGGCGGACTACGTGAAGGAGGACGATGCGTTTTGCTTCACCTATGGCGACGGCGTGGCTGACATCGATATCGGGGCGTTGATTGCCTTTCACCGCAAGCATGGCAAGGCCGCAACCGTGACCGCCGTGCAACCGCCCGGACGCTACGGCGCGCTGCGCCGCGACGGCGACCGCGTGACGGGCTTTACCGAAAAGCCGCGCGGCGACGGCGGCCTGATCAACGGCGGCTTCTTCGTGCTCTCGCCCAGTGTGCTGTCGCTGATTGCCGACGACGACACCACGTGGGAAGCCGGCCCGCTGGAAACGCTCAGCCGCGACGGCGAGCTGCATGCGTTCGAACATCTGGGCTTCTGGCAGCCCATGGACACGCTGCGCGAAAAGAATTTGCTGGAATCGCTGTGGAGCACGGGCAAGGCGCCATGGAAAGTCTGGTAAGCCCCGCCCCCGGTTTCTGGCGCGGCAAGCGTGTTTTGCTGACCGGCCACACTGGCTTCAAGGGAAGCTGGCTGGCGCTGTGGCTGCACCGCCTGGGCGCGCAGGTGACGGGCGTCGCCCTACCCCCCAACACCACGCCCAGTCTGTACCAGGCTGCGCGCGTGGGCAGCCTGATCGACAGCCGCTATGCTGACATCCGCGACGCGGGCGCGCTACGCGACCTCGTCCTGGCCGCCCAGCCTGATGTCGTGCTGCATCTGGCCGCCCAAGCGCTGGTGCGACCCAGCTATGCGCAGCCGGTCGACACCTTCGCGACCAACATCATGGGAACGGCGCACGTGCTGGACGCCCTTCGGGCCACGCCTTGCGCGAAGGTGGCCGTCATGATCACGACGGACAAGGTCTACCGCAACAACGAATGGGCGCATCCGTATCGCGAAAGCGATACGCTGGGCGGTCACGACCCCTACAGCGCCAGCAAGGCGGCCAGCGAACTGGTCATCGCGTCGTACCGCGATGCGTTCCTGCAGGCGCAAGGCGTCGCGATTGCGACGGCACGCGCCGGCAACGTCATTGGCGGAGGCGACTGGTCAGTGGACCGATTGCTGCCGGACGCCGTGCGCGCGTGGCGCAACAACGGCGAACTGCACATCCGCCGCCCGGATTCCGTGCGCCCCTGGCAGCACGTGCTTGAACCCTTGGCAGGCTATCTGAAGCTGGCGCAGGCGCTATGGGACCAGCCCGCGCTTGCCGGCCCTTACAACTTTGGTCCGGATGCTGCGCAAGCAGCCTCGGTTCGCACCGTGGTGGACGTGGCGCAAGCCGCCTACGGACGCGGCCGCACCGTCTACGCTGACCAGATCGACGGCCCGCATGAAGCGGGCCTGTTGACGCTGGACACCTCGAAAGCGCGCGCGGTTTTGAACGTCGCTCCGCGCTGGCAACTGGACCAGGCCGTCACCCGCAGCATGGATTGGTATCGCCGCTTTGATGCAGGCGAAGACTCTCTGGCGTTATGCCACGCCGACATCGATCAGTACGAGGCGCGGCCATGAGCCTGGCTGTCATCGACACGCCGCTTGCCGGTTTGAAAGTCGTGCAGCGTCATCCTCGCGGCGATGCGCGTGGCTTTCTGGCGCGGCTGTTCGACGCGGAAGACTTGCATGCCTGCGGCTGGGAACGCGCCATTGAGCAGGTCAACCACACTTATACCGCGCAGGCCGGCACGATCCGGGGCATGCACTATCAGCTTGCGCCCTACGCCGAGATGAAGCTCGTCAATTGCATTCGCGGCGCGGTTTGGGACGTAGCGGTGGACTTGCGCGCGGGATCGCCCACGTTCTTGCAATGGCATGCCGAGCGTTTGAGCGCCGACAACGGCCGCGCCCTGCTGATTCCCGAAGGCTTCGCCCATGGCTTTCAGACGCTGACCGACGACGCGGAAATGCTCTATTGCCATTCCGCCCCATATTCCCCGCAGGCCGAGGCCGGCCTGCATTTCCAGGATGCCCGCCTGGGCGTCAGCTGGCCGTTGCCCTTTACCCTGGTGTCCGAACGCGATCAGCAGCACCCCCGCCTGGACACCACTTTTTCTGGAGTCGCACTGTGAAGTGCCGCCATTGCCAGGCCGAACTGCGCCTTCCCTTCCTGGACCTCGGCCACGCGCCCCCGTCCAACGCCTACCTGACAGAAGTCGACCTGCGCGGACCCGAAACCTGGTTCCCGCTACGCATCCTGGTGTGTGAATCGTGCTGGCTCGTCCAGACGGAAGACCACGCCGGCCGCGAAGCGCTCTTCACCGACGACTACGCCTACTTCAGCTCGTTCTCGTCGTCGTGGCTGGCCCATTCGCGCCGATACGTCGATACGATGATCAGCCGTTTCGGGCTGGGTGCCGACAGCATGGTGACTGAAATTGCCGCCAACGACGGCTACCTGCTTCAGTATGTGAAGGCCGCGGGCGTGCCGTGTTACGGCGTCGAACCCACCGCCAGCACGGCGCAAGCCGCGCGCGATCGCGGTATTGACATCGTGCAGCGGTTCTTCGGCGTGGCGCTGGGAGACGAACTGGCCGAACAGGGCCGCGCAGCGGATCTCATCGCCGCGAATAACGTGCTGGCCCACGTGCCGGACATCAATGACTTCGTGTCCGGCTTCACGGCACTGCTCAAGCCGCAGGGCGTGGCCACGTTTGAATTCCCACACCTGCTGCGCATGGTGCAGGAAAGCCAGTTCGATACGGCCTATCACGAGCACTATTCGTATTTATCGCTGACCGCGGTCTTGCGCGTCTTCAAGTCCAATGGATTGTCGGTGTTTGATGTGGAGCACCTGAGCACGCATGGCGGCAGCCTGCGGGTCTTTGCGCAGCGCGCCGACACGGGCAATCATGCGCAGACCGCCGAAGTATCCCGCACGCTGGCGCTGGAGCAACAGGCCGGCATGGATGGCTCCGACTTCTACTCCCGCTTCCAGCAGCAGGCAGAACGGGTCAAGAACGACCTGATGGCTTTTCTGGTCGAGCTGCGCCGCGGCGGCAAGCGTATTGCCGCGTACGGCGCGGCGGCCAAGGGCAACACCCTGCTGAACTTTGCCGGCGTACGCCCCGACCTGCTGCCCTATGTGGTGGACCTGAACCCTGCCAAGCAGGACAAGTATCTGCCTGGCAGCCATATCCCAATCGTGGCGGAAGCCCGGCTGCGCGAAGACCAGCCCGAATACATCCTGATCCTGCCCTGGAACCTGAAGGCCGAGGTTTCCGAGCAACTGGACTATGCGCGTCGCGAGTGGCACGCCAAGCTCGTCACCGCGATTCCGTCGCTGTCCATTGAAAGCAGCCCGCAAGCATGAACACCCGGCCGGTCACCGTCCTGGGCGCAACGGGCTTTATCGGCCGTCACCTGTTTGCACGCTTGCGTGCCGATGGCGTGCCGTGCGATGCCCCGCCGCGCCACGACCCCGGCCTGCTGCAGCGCCCGTTGGGCCATGTCATTTACGCGATCGGCCTGACGTCGGATTTCCGGAGCCGTCCACTGGAGACCGTAGAGGCGCACGTCTGTGTGTTGCGCACCCTGCTGGCCGATGCAGAGTTTGACAGCCTGACGTATCTGTCCAGCACGCGTGTCTACGCGGGCGCCTCCGACACGCACGAAGGCGCAACGCTTGCCGTGAACCCGAACGACCCGAGCGACCTCTACAACCTGTCCAAGCTGATGGGCGAGTCGCTATGTCTGCACGGCGGCCGGGCCGGAACAAACGTCGCACGGCTATCAAACATCGTAGGCCTGCGCGACACGCCTGACAGCTTCATCGACCAATTGCTGGAAGAAGGCGCGCGCGACGGCGCCATCACGCTGCGCACGGCGCTGTCGTCGCGTAAGGATTATCTGTATATCGACGACGCGGTGTCACAGATTCTGGCCATTGCGCGCTCGGGCGCCCCGGGCATCTTTAACGTCGCCCACGGCAAAGGGGTGACCAACGGCGATATTGCCCGCTGGATTCAAACCAGGCTGGGCTACCGCACGACAGTTGCCGCCGATGCGCCTGAATGGGCGTTTGCCGACGTCGATGTGAGCCGCACGCAAGCCCTGTGCGGCCTGCGCCCCCGAGCCTTTTCCGATTATTTCCCGAATTTTCTAGAGCAGTACCGCCTGCACAAAGGAATCTGAATGTCCTACCTTGAAACCACGCCCGACGCCCACCCCGAGTACCGCCAGGAAAAGGAAGCTCGCATCGCCGGCTTCGCCAGCGACCAGGAGTTCCGCGAGCTCTCCAATGCGTGGCGCCAGATGGCGCTGCAACGCAAGTACATGAACAACTTCTCGTGGGCAGGCCGGCCGCTGATCCAGCTGCCCATGGACGCCATGGCCATGCAGGAGCTGATCTGGGCCGTGAAGCCTGACCTGATCATCGAGACGGGCATTGCGCACGGCGGTTCGCTGATGCTGTCCGCCTCGATGCTTGAACTGCTGGGTGCGGGCGAAGTCGTTGGCGTCGACATCGAAATCCGCGATCACAACCGCAAGGCGATTGAGGCGCATCCACTGGCAAAGCGCATTCACCTGATTGAAGGATCCAGCATTGATCCGGCCACGATCGCGCAAGTGCGCGCGCATGCCGAGGGCAAGAAGAACATCCTGGTTTGCCTGGACTCCAACCACACGCACGAGCACGTGCTGGCCGAATTGAACGCCTATGCCGACCTGGTCAGCGTGGGTAGCTATTGCGTGGTCTTCGACACCTTCGTCGAAGACATGCCCGCCGACACCCCTTGGCCGGGCCGCCACTGGGGCAAAGGCAACAACCCCAAGACCGCCGTCTGGGAATGGATCAAGCAACACCCCGAGTTCGAAATCGACCGCTCGGTGGAAGACCGCCTGCTGGTTACGTCCGCGCCGGACGGTTTCCTGCGCCGCAAGGCCTGATACCCGGATCGAGCCGCCACCATGATCCAGATCGATTCCACCGCACGCGTGTCGCCCCTGGCCGACATCGAAGACTCCACGCGCGGCACGCGCATTGTGATCGGCCCCAAGGCGGTCGTGGATGCCTTCGTGAAGATCAAGCCCGCCGGCGGCTCAGGCGATGTCGAGATCGGCCCGGAATGCGTGATCAATTCCGGCTGCGTGCTGTATACGGGCCACGGCATTCGCATGGGCGCGCGCGTGGCGGTAGCCGCGAACTGCACGTTCGCCCCCGCCAATCATGAGTTCCGCCGCCGCGATGTGCCGATTCGTGAACAAGGATTCCGGCCAAGCAAGGGCGGCATCGTCATCGAGGATGACGTCTGGATCGGCGCCAACTGCGTGCTGCTGGACGGCGCCATCCTGCGCGAAGGCTGCGTGATTGCCGCAGGCACCATCGTGCGCGGCGAGGTGGCGGCGTTTTCGATACAGGGCGGCAATCCGATGAAGGTGCTGGGCTGGCGTGAAGAAACGGGCGCCTGAAGACGCCTGCCGCAACGAGACAACAGTAGGAACATCATGAGCACCGCACAGCGCGAACGCTTTGAAGAAGACGGCTACCTCGTCCTGAAGGACTTCTGGAAGCATGGCGAACTCATCGAGCTGGAAGCCCAGCTGACCGAGCTGGGCCAGCGCATCGTCGGACCGCAGTTCAACCCGCACGACTTTGGCCAATACGCGCTGGAGCCAGCGACACAATCATTGCTGTATGACCGCCTGAAGTACCTGCCCGCGCTATCGCGGATGTCGGGCAGCCCGGCCGTGCATGACCTGTGCCGCGAGCTGGGCCTGGCGCATCCCTCATTGATGGGGTGCTGCAACATGCGCCTGGACAAGCCGGCAGACTCGCGTCACCTGTTCGCCTGGCATCAGGATTCGCTCTACCTGCTGGGGTCGGAAAACGCCGTCACGTTGTGGATTCCGTTCCAGGACGTCAACCTGGGCTCTGGCACGATCCAGGTCATCCCTGGCAGCCACAAGCGCGGCCTCTACCCCTTCAAGCGCATCAGCGACAAAGTGATTGCGCCCTATGTACCGTTCTTGCAACGCGATCTGAGCCTGGACGTCGACGTCACCGAGACGCCAGAGACGATTACCGCTGCGCGCGGTGACATCGTCATCTTCAAGCAGATGCTTCTGCACCGCAGCACGCCCAACCTGGGTCAGCAGATCCGCTGGACCACACAACTACGCATCACCGACCTGGCCGATGCGGAGTACCGCCGCCAGCGCTTTCCCACTGGCGACCGCACCAACATCTTTTACGTGGACTACCTGGGCCACAACGCCCTGCAACGCCGCGAGCAAGAATCCGAGAACGCAGCCTCATGAACGACACCACCGACCCCTCCCGCTTTCGCCAGGACGGCCGCAGCACAAGCCGCGAAGTGAATTATCGCGCCGAGCTGGGCGATCTGTTTGCCGCCGCACGTGGCAGCGCTGTTGAGAAGCTCGAGAATTTTCCCTGTTTCGTTCCGCGCCAAAGCATCGCGCGCTTTCTGTGCTTGTCCGAACTTTTCAAAATGGCGCTGCATGTGCAGGGCGACATCATGGAATGCGGCGTGAACTGGGGCGGCGGCCTGATGACGTTTGCGCAGCTGAGCGCCACGCTTGAACCCGTCAACCTGCAACGGCGCATCGTCGGCTTCGACACATTTTCGGGTTTTTCGGGCATTTCCGAGCAGGACCAGCACGCCGTCATCCAAACAACGGAGCGCCGCGTCAACGGGTATGAAGCAGACAGCTTCAACGACCTGCAGCACGCGATCGAACTGTTTGACGCAAATCGGTTCATCGGGCACATCCAGAAGGTCGAGCTAGTGAAGGGAGATGTGGCGGAAAGTGTGCCGCGTTATCTGGCGCGCGAACCGCAGACGGTCGTATCGCTGTTACACCTGGACCTGGACTTGTATGAGCCGACCAAGATCTGTCTGGAACACTTCGTGCCGCGCATGCCGAAAGGCGCCGTCATTGTCTTTGACGAATTGAATAACCGAACCTGGCCGGGCGAGACGCTGGCCGTCATGGAAAAGCTGGGGCTGAACAAGCTGCGGATTCAACGGTTTACGTACGAACCCCACGTCAGCTACGCCATCCTTGAGTAGGCCACGCCGGCTGCCTGCCGGCGAAGCTCAGCCAAGCCGCCCTTTTCCCGTTCTATTCCCCTTTTGAGGCCCTCTCTGCTTACGTCATAATTGCCGCCGCACGCTTTTGTATCTATATTTTTCAGACCATGACCGCCACGCCCCCCGATCCATTCGCTACGCAGCACGACGGCAATTCGGATCCCGACGACCAGGCGCCGGTCGATGCGCAAACCTTGCGTCTGCGTGAAGAGAACCGCGCATTGCGCGAATTGTTGGCGGCCCAGGTGCACGCCACCTTGCCACCGCCTGCGCCGCAACCTGGCAGGTTGCGGCGTTTGTGTTGGTGGTTGATTTCGGCGCCGGGTGCGGCGCTGGTTGGCTGGCGCCACTTGCTGGGCCACGAGGACGCGTCGCCGATCACGGGGCGGCGCGTAGGGTCGGCGACGTTGACGGTGCTTTACACGCTGGCCATTTACGGTGCCCTCGTATTGCTGGTCGTGTCGTGGAATGCCCCGAACAATGGGATTACCGGCGCCACTGCGGCCAGTCCGGTTCGCGTGCCGCTGATGCCCCCGCCTGCATTGCCCACCGACGAGCCTCCCAGCGAATGGGAAGCCGACTCGCTGGCGCCTCCTGCTTCGGCTGCGCCGGAGGCGTCGACATCGGCTGCGACGGGTGAACCCGCCGCATCGACTATCGAACCGCCCGCCTCGCGCCCGAAAACCCCATCCCCCCCGCCGTCTTCCCACACCGCCGATACCCCGCCGCCTGCGGCAAGCGGCCCTCAATCGACCCTGCGTATCACCGAAATCCAGGCGCAGGACCCGTTGGCGTGGGTCAAGGCGCTACAAGCCGAGTTAGCGCAATGCGCCACATTGGGATTCTTTGATCGCCCCAATTGCGCCTGGTCTGCCCGTGACCGGTATTGCGAGGCAAACCATGGCTGGGGCGTCGTGAAGGAATGTCCAGTACGGCCCTAAGCCATCGACGGCAACCTATGCCAGCGTGTCACACGCCGGCCATGTGATGACACGACAATCCTTTGCATCAAACTGAAAATGTACGCAATAATGCGAACACTTCGGGCTCGCGCCCTGCCTTCCTTTTAAGGACCCTGTCACCATGGATTCCATCAACAACACCGTCAACACCGCGCTGGCTTTGAAGGACGCGAATGTGGTTCAGGAAGTGCAGGCTACCGTGCTGAAGAAGGCGCTGAATGCGCAGGCCGATACGGTCGCGACGTTGATGCAGTCAGTCGCCCCGATGGCGATCGACAGCACCCTGGGTTCGCGTATCAATACCCACGCCTGACGCGCACGCACTGATTCCAACGGCGCCGCCTTCACGCGGGGCCCACCAATAAAAAAGCGCCGGACCCTGAACAGGGTCGGCGCTTTTTGTTTTGCCGTGGCATGGCTCGAGTGAGGCGGCAAGCCGCCCCACCGCGCATTACTTCTTCTTCATCGGTGGCAAGTCGGTGCAGACGCCTTCGGCCACTTCGGCCGCCATGCCCACCGATTCACCCAGCGTGGGGTGCGGGTGGATGGTCTTGGCGATGTCGACGACATCCGCGCCCATTTCCACGGCCAAGGCCAGTTCGCTGATCAGGTCGCCAGCGTGGGTACCCACGATGCTGCCGCCCAGGATGCGATGCGTTTCCGCGTCGAAAATCAGCTTGGTGAAGCCCTCGTCGCGGCCATTGGCGATGGCGCGGCCGGAAGCCGCCCACGGGAACACGCCCTTCTCGATCTTGATGCCTTGCTTCTTGGCTTCGTCTTCGGTCAGGCCGACCCATGCCACTTCCGGATCGGTGTAGGCCACCGACGGGATGACGCGCGCGTCGAAGAACGACTTCTGGCCGGCCGCGGCTTCCGCCGCCACGTGGCCTTCATGCACCGCCTTGTGCGCCAGCATCGGCTGGCCGACGATGTCGCCAATGGCGTAGATGTGCGGCACGTTGGTGCGCATCTGGCGATCGACCTCGATGAATCCGCGGTCGGTCACGGCGATACCCGCGCGGTCGGCGCCGATCTTCTTGCCGTTCGGGCTGCGGCCAACGGCCTGCAGAACCAGGTCGTAGCGCTGCGGCTCTTTGGGTGCGCCCTCGCCTTCGAAGGTGACGTAGATGCCGTCCTTCTTGGCTTCCGCGCCCACGGTCTTGGTCTTCAACATGATGTTGTCGAAGCGGTAGGCGTTCTTCTTCTGCCATACCTTGACCAAGTCGCGGTCGGCGCCCTGCATCAGGCCGTCCAGCATTTCCACGACGTCCAGGCGGGCGCCCAGCGTCGAGTACACCGTGCCCATTTCCAGGCCGATGATGCCACCGCCGACGATCAGCATCTTCTTGGGCACTTCACGCAGCAGCAAGGCGCCGGTGGAGTCGACGACGCGGTCGTCGGTGGGCATGAACGGCAGCTTCACCGACTGGCTGCCGGCGGCGATGATGGCCTGCTTGAAGCGCAGCGTCTGGCTCTTGCCGTCGGCCGCCTTCACGGTCAGGTGGTTGGCATCGGCGAATTCGCCCACGCCGTGCACCACGGTGACCTTGCGCGCCTTCGCCATGCCGGCCAGACCGCCGGTCAGCTTGGCAACCACGCTGTCCTTGTAGCCGCGCAGCTTGTCCAGGTCGATCTTGGGTTCGCCGAAGCTGATGCCATGGGCAGCCAGCTCGCGGGCTTCATCGATGACCGCGGCGTTGTGCAGCAACGCCTTGGACGGAATGCAGCCCACGTTCAGGCAGACGCCGCCCAGCGTTTCGTAGCGTTCGACCAGCACCACGGACAGGCCGAGGTCGGCAGCGCGGAAGGCGGCGGAGTAGCCGCCAGGGCCCGCGCCCAGCACTAGCATGTCGTATTCACCGTCGGCCGAACCCTTGAAGGTGGCGGCAGCGGGTGCAGCGGCCTTGGCGGCCGGCGCCGGTGCGGCAGCGGCTTGCTTGGGGGCCTCGGCAGCCTTGGGCGCTTCCTTGGCGGGCGCCGCGGCAGATTCGCCGCCCGCTTCCACTTCCAGCACGACCGCGCCCTCAGCGACCTTGTCGCCGACCTTCACCGCGATGGACTTCACCACGCCGCCTTGCGACGCGGGGATTTCCATCGAGGCCTTGTCGGATTCGACGGTGATCAGGCTTTGTTCGGCCTTGATCGTGTCGCCCACGGCGACCAGCACTTCGATGACTTCCACTTCCTTGAAGTCACCGATGTCCGGCACTTTGATTTGAACGGTATTGCTCATAGGGCTCCCCGTTTACAGCGCGATGCGGCGGAAATCGGCCAGCAAGGCGCCCAGATAGGCGTTGAAGCGGGCAGCGGAGGCGCCGTCGATGACGCGGTGGTCGTACGACAGCGACAGCGGCACGATCAGGCGCGGCACGAACTGCTTGCCGTCCCAGACGGGCTTGTGCGACGAACGCGACACGCCCAGGATGGCCACTTCAGGCGCGTTGATGATCGGCGTGAACGAGGTGCCACCGATGCCGCCCAAGGACGAGATCGAGAAGCAACCGCCCTGCATTTCAGCAGGCGAGATCTTGCCGTCGCGGGCCTTCTTGGACAGTTCGGTCATTTCCTGCGCGATCTGCAGGATGCCCTTCTTGTCGGCATCGCGGATCACCGGCACCACCAGCCCGTTGGGCGTATCGGCAGCGAAACCGATGTGGTAGTACTGCTTGAGCACCAGGTTGTCGCCATCCAGCGAGGCGTTGAACTCGGGGAATTTCTTCAAGGCCGCAACCACGGCCTTGATCAGGAAGGCCAGCATCGTGACCTTCACGCCCGACTTCTCGTTTTCCTTGTTCAGCGTGACGCGCAGCGCCTCCAGGTCGGTGATGTCCGCTTCGTCGTTGTTGGTGACGTGCGGGATCATGACCCAGTTGCGATGCAGGTTCGCGCCGGAAATCTTCTTGATGCGCGACAACGGCTTGGCTTCGATCGGGCCGAACTTGGTGAAGTCGACCTTCGGCCACGGCAGCAGGCCAAGGGCCGCGCCATCGCCCGAACCGCTTGCGGCGGCAACCGGACCGGCGGCCAGCGCCTGCTTGACGAAACCGCGCACGTCTTCAGCGGTAATGCGTTCCTTCGGACCCGAACCCTTGACCTTGCTCAGGTTCACGCCCAGTTCGCGGGCGAACTTGCGCACCGACGGCGAGGCGTGCGGCAGTTGGCCGGGCTTCAGGTTGGGATCTTCCAGCGCGGCGGCGGGCGCCGGGCGCGACGCCGGCGCAGCAGCAGCCGGGGCCTCGGCCTTGGCTTCTGCCTTGGCCGCCGGCGCGGCAGCCGCAGCTTCGGTCTTGGCGGCCGGAGCCGCCGCGGCGGCAGCGCCTTCCACCACGACCACGACCGAGCCCTTGGCGACCTTGTCGCCGACCTTGACCTTCACTTCCTTGACCACGCCGCCTTGCGAAGACGGGATCTCCATCGAGGCCTTGTCAGACTCGACGGTGATCAGGCTTTGCTCGGCCTTGATCGTGTCGCCGACCGCGACCATGATTTCGATGACTTCCACTTCCTTGAAGTCGCCGATGTCAGGCACTTCGATCTCGATCGGGCCGCTGGCGGCAGCCGGCGCGGCGGCTTCGGCACGGGCGGCGGGCGCGGCAGCGGCGGCTTGCTTCGGCGCTTCCTTGGCCTCGGCCTTGGGCGCTTCCTTGGCATCCGCCTTGGGCGCCTCGGCAGCGGCGTCAGCCGCTTCCACTTCCAGCACGACCGCGCCTTCGGCGACCTTGTCGCCGACCTTGACGGTGATGGACTTCACCACGCCGCCTTGCGACGCGGGGATCTCCATCGAGGCCTTGTCGGATTCGACGGTAATCAGGCTCTGTTCGGCCTTGATCGTGTCGCCCACCGCCACCAGCACTTCAATGACTTCCACTTCCTTGAAGTCGCCGATGTCGGGAACCTTGATTTGCACGATGTTGCTCATGTCTCTTTACCCTCAGGCGTATTGCGGGTTGGCTTTGTTCGGATTGATGCCGTACTTCTTGATGGCTTCGGCCACCTTGGCAACCGGCACCTTGCCCTCGTCGGCCAACGCGCGCAGCGCGGCGACGACGACGAAGTGGCGGTCCACTTCGAAGTGCTCGCGCAGCTTCGAGCGGAAATCCGAGCGACCGAAACCATCGGTGCCCAGCACCTTGTACTCGCGGCCCTTGGGCACGAACGGACGGATCTGGTCGGCGAAGAGCTTCATGTAGTCGGTCGACGCGATGATCGGGCCTTCCGTCTTGGCCAGCTGTTCCGTGACGTAAGCGACTTGCGGCTTCTTCTCGTCGGGGTGCAGCATGTTGTGGCGTTCGGCGTCCAGGCCGTTGCGGCGCAGTTCGGTGAAGCTGGTGACGCTCCACAGATCCGAGGCCACGCCCCAGTCGGCTTCCAGCAGTTCTTGCGCAGCCATGACTTCGCGCAGGATCGTGCCCGAACCCATCAGTTGCACGCGGTTCTTGCCCTTGCCGTGCGACTTCAGCTTGTACATGCCCTTGATGATGCCTTCCTCGTCGCCCTGGGTCAGACCGGGCTGCGGGTAGTTTTCGTTCATCACCGTCAGGTAGTAATAGACGTTTTCCTGGTCTTCCACCATGCGCTTCAAGCCATGCTGGATGATCACGGCCAACTCATGGCCGAACGTCGGGTCGTAGGACACGCAGTTCGGGATGGTGGACGCCAGGATGTGACTATGGCCGTCTTCGTGCTGCAGGCCTTCGCCGTTCAGCGTCGTGCGGCCGGCGGTGCCGCCCAGGAGGAAGCCGCGCGCCTGCATGTCGCCCGCTGCCCAAGCCAGGTCGCCGATGCGCTGGAACCCGAACATCGAGTAGTAGATGAAGAACGGGATCATGATGCGGTTGTTCGAGGAGTACGACGTGGCCGCCGCAATCCACGAGCTCATCGCGCCCGCTTCGTTGATGCCTTCCTGCAGAAGCTGGCCGTCGGCCGCTTCCTTGTAGTACATCACCTGGTCCTTATCGACCGGGGTGTACTTCTGGCCTTCCGGCGCGTAGATACCGATCTGGCGGAACAGGCCTTCCATGCCGAACGTGCGCGATTCGTCGGCCAGGATAGGCACGACGCGCGGGCCCAGTTCCTTGTCGCGCAGCACCTGGTTCAGGATGCGCACAAAGGCTTGGGTGGTCGAGATCTCGCGGCCTTCGGCGGTGGGCTCGAGCACGGCCTTGAAGGCATCCAGCGCAGGCGCCTTGAGTTGCTCGTCAGCGCGGGCGCGACGGCGCGGCAGGTAGCCGCCCAGCTCGGCGCGGCGCTCGTGCAGGTACTTCATTTCCGGCGAATCTTCGGCCGGCTTGAAGTACGGCAGGTCCGCCAGTTGGTCGTCGGGGATCGGGATGCCGAAACGGTCGCGGAATTCGCGGATCGATTCCAGTTCCAGCTTCTTTTGCTGGTGAGTCGGGTTCTTGGCCTGGCCCACGTGGCCCATCCCGTAACCCTTGATGGTCTTGGCCAGGATGACGGTGGGTTGACCGGTGTGGCTGGTCGCGGCGTCGAACGCGGCGTACACCTTGTGGGGGTCATGGCCGCCACGGTTCAGGCGCCAGATGTCCTCGTCGCTCATGCGCGACACGGCTTCCAGCAGCTTGGGGTGCTTGCCGAAGAAGTGTTCGCGAACGAACTTGCCGTCGTTGGCCTTGTACGCCTGGTACTCGCCGTCGACGGTGTCTTCCATGATCTTGCGCAGGATGCCTTCCTTGTCGTGCGCAAGCAGCGGATCCCAGTAGCCGCCCCAGATCAGCTTGATCACGTTCCAGCCCGAACCGCGGAAGTCGCCTTCCAGTTCCTGGATGATCTTGCCGTTGCCGCGCACCGGACCGTCCAGGCGCTGCAGGTTGCAGTTCACCACGAAGATCAGGTTGTCGAGCTTTTCACGGGCCGCCAGGGCGATGGCGCCCAGCGATTCGGGTTCGTCCATTTCGCCGTCGCCGCAGAACACCCAGACCTTGCGGTTGCTGGTGTCGGCGATGCCGCGGGCGTGCAGGTACTTCAGGAAGCGGGCCTGGTAAATGGCCATCAGCGGGCCCAGGCCCATCGACACCGTCGGGAACTGCCAGAAATCCGGCATCAGCTTCGGGTGGGGATAGGACGACAGGCCCTTGCCGTCCACTTCCTGGCGGAAGTGGTTCAGCTGGTCTTCGGTCAGGCGGCCTTCAAGGTAGGCGCGGCCGTACATGCCGGGCGAGGTGTGGCCCTGGAAGTAGACCAGGTCGCCGCCGTGGTTTTCGTCTTCAGCGTGCCAGAAATGGTTCTGGCCGCAGCCGATCATGGTGGCCAGCGAGGCGAACGACGCGATGTGGCCGCCCAGGTCGCCGCCGTCCGGCGGATTGTGCTTGTTGGCCTTGACGACCATGGCCATGGCGTTCCAGCGCACGTACGAACGGATACGCGATTCCAGCTCCAGGTTGCCCGGATGCGCGGGCTCCAGGCCCGGGGGAATCGTGTTGACGTAAGCGGTATTCGGCGAGAACGGGATGTGGGCGCCGGAGCGACGGGCTTCGTCGATCAGGCGTTCCAGCAGGTAGTGCGCGCGCTGCGGCCCTTCGCGATCAAGGACTGCCGCCAGGGCTTCGAGCCACTCCTGGGTTTCAAGGGTGTCTTCGTCGTTGGCAGCCTGCGGGGCGCCAGCCTGGGCGAAAGAGGACATCGTGTGTCTCCTGTTGGGGTTCGTTCGTGACCACACCCGCTTATCTACTCGCGGACTCTGCATGGTAGCCGGGATCATCCGGGCTACCATGTCAGGCATGGGTCGGGGTGTTTTTCTAGAGACCTGCTTTGGGTCGGTTCCCTATCAGCCGGCATTCTAAGAAAGAAGATTAACCGCTCGCAAGGAAAATTTCATGTTGCGGTACGGCATTTCATAATGCGAAATGTTGACCACAAGCTGAATGTATCCTGACTGCAAGCCGATTTTCGCGCCCAGGCCGCGCCAAGGCAAAATATGCCCGCCCGGGGCAGCAAAAGCGCGCAGCGAGCGCCATGTGAGGGTAATTTTTATGCCTTACGCCAAAAGCCGGGGTTGATTCCCGGCAATTCCATGCCAACCCGCACTAAAATGCGCGGTCTATCTGGCCCGAATTCCATGTCCAGCGCGCCCAAGTCCAATATACCTACGCCGTTCCACGATCACGCCCGCACCCGCCGCCGCGGCGTGTATTGGGTCACGCCCGCCATGGTGCTGATCCTCTACATCTGTGTGATGGGGGTGTTCTTCTGGCTGCAACGCATCCATGACGATAGCGTCATGTTTGTGACGATCGACCAGGAAATGCGTCAGCAACGCCTGATCTGGGTGGTGCTGGCCCTGTCCTGCGTGATCGTCATCAGCCTGCTGATGCTGTGGCGCTATACCCGCTTCCGTTCCTCTGCAGAGGCCGCGCTGATCGCCGAAACGGGATTTCGCCGCGCCATGGAGAACTCCATGTCCACCGGCATGCGCGTGCTCGACATGGAAGGCCGCATCGCCTACGTGAACCCGGCGTTCTGCCGCATGATCGGCTGGAACGAGGCCGACCTGATCGGCCGCAGCCCGCCCTTCCCCTACTGGGTGCCCGGCCGCCACGAACAGCACCAGCACACCCTGGACGTGCTGATGTCGGGCAAGACGCCCAGCAGCGGCCTGGAAGTCGAAGCCCAGCGCCGCGACGGTTCGCGCTTCACCGCCCGCATGTATGTGTCCCCGCTGCTGGACCCCAACGGCAACCAGATCGGCTGGATGACGTCCATGACGGACATCACCGAACCCAAGCGCATCCGCGAGGCGCTCACCGCCGCGCACGAGCGCTTCATGACGGTGCTGGAAGGCCTGGACGACGCCATTTCGGTGACGGCCGACACCCATGACGGCCTGGAACTGCTGTTCGCCAACCGCACCTACCGCCGCGTATTCGGCGCGCAGACGGGCGGCCACGACGAATTGCTGGCCGGCCGCCGCGGCCGCTTCACCGACGAATCGGTGGAAGTGTTCGCGCCCTCCGTGCAGCGCTGGTTCGAAGTGCACCACCGGATGCTGGCCTGGACCGACGGCCGCCGGGTGCGCATGCAGGTCGCGCGCGACATCACCGAGCGCCGCGGCCACGAAGAGGCGTCCCGCGTGCAGCAAGAGAAGATCCAGCTGACCAGCCGCCTGACGACGATGGGCGAAATGGCCTCGTCGCTGGCGCACGAATTGAACCAGCCGCTGACCGCCATCGCCAACTACAGCATGGGCGCCGTCGCCCTGGTCAAGGCCGGCCACACCAGCCCCAACATGCTGCTGCCGGCGCTGGAAAAAGCCGCGTCCCAGGCCGAGCGCGCCGGCAAGATCATCAGCCGCATCCGCGAATTCGTGAAGCGCAGCGAACCGCGCCGCCAGCGCGTGGCCATCGGCCGCATTGTCGACAATGCCATCGGTTTTGCCGAAATCGACGCCCGCAAGCGCCGCATCCGCATCGACAGCTTCGTGCCCTCGAACGCCCCGGACGTGCTGGCCGACCCGATCCTGATCGAGCAGGTGCTGCTGAACCTGCTGAAGAACGGGCTGGAAGCCATGGAAAAGAGCGAGTCCGACGAGCTCAAGGTGGCGGTCATCCTGCACGATCAGCACATCGAAGTCGCCGTGGTGGACCGCGGCCATGGCCTGGCCGAGCCCGAGCGCCTGTTCGAACCTTTCTTCAGCACCAAATCCCAGGGCCTGGGCATGGGGCTGAATATCTGCCGTACCATTATCGAATCGCACCACGGCCGCCTGTGGGCGGACCCCAACCCCGCCGGCGGTACTATTTTCCGCTTTACCCTGCCCTGCGCTGCGTCCCAGACGCAGGCCCAGAATGATCAGTCCGAGGAGTTGCACGCATGAACACGCCCCACCTGTCGAGCACGGTATTTATTGTTGACGACGACGAAGCGGTCCGCGATTCGTTGCGCTGGCTGCTGGAAGCCAATGGCTACCGCGTTCGCGCCTATGCCAGCGGGGAATCCTTCCTGGAAGACTACGACGCCAGCCAGATCGGCGTGCTGATCGCCGACGTGCGCATGCCGGGCATGAGCGGGCTGGAACTCCAGGAACAACTGATCGCCCGCAACGCGCCGCTGCCCATCGTGTTCATCACCGGCCACGGCGACGTGCCCATGGCTGTGTCCACGATGAAGAAAGGCGCGGTCGACTTCCTGGAAAAGCCCTTCAACGAGTCCGACCTGCGCGAGATCGTCGCGCGCATGCTGGAACAGGCCACGCAACGCGTCAGCAAGCATCAGGCCCAGAAGGATCACGAAGCCATGCTGGCGCGCCTGACCGCGCGCGAGCAGCAGGTGCTGGAGCGCATCGTCGCCGGCCGCTTGAACAAGCAGATCGCCGACGACCTGGGCATCAGCATCAAGACCGTCGAGGCGCATCGCGCCAACATTATGGAAAAACTGGAAGTGACTACCGTTGCTGATTTGATGAAAGTGGCCTTGGCCAAACCCGAGGCCCACGCATGACCGCTAGGATTATCGATGGCGCAGCACTGTCGCTGCGCATTCGCGAAGAAGTCGCCCAGCGCGTCGCCGCCCTGGCCGCCAAGGGCACCCGCCCCGGCCTGGCCGTGGTGCTGGTGGGTGCGGACCCCGCGTCTCAGGTGTACGTGCGCAACAAGGTTGCCGCCTGCGAGAAGGCCGGCCTGCATTCCGTCAAGGAACAGTACCCCGCCGAGATGACCGAGGCCGAACTGCTGGCCCGCATCGCCGTCCTGAACCAGGACCCGACGATCCACGGCATCCTGGTGCAATTGCCCCTGCCCAAGCACATGGATTCGCACAAGGTCATCGAAGCCATCGCGGCCGAGAAGGACGTGGACGGGTTCCATATCAGCAACGCCGGCCTGCTCATGACCGGCCAGCCGCTGTTC
This sequence comes from Achromobacter sp. 18P8.1.1, assembly GCF_057799415.1. Taxonomy (NCBI): domain Bacteria; kingdom Pseudomonadati; phylum Pseudomonadota; class Betaproteobacteria; order Burkholderiales; family Alcaligenaceae; genus Achromobacter; species Achromobacter sp. 18P8.1.1. The sequence continues at coordinate 27,548 of NZ_JBYOKH010000043.1, forward strand.
CGCCCCTGCACGCCGTATGGCGTGATGAAGATGCTGGAATCGGAAGGCGTGACGCTGCGCGGCGCTGAAGCCGTGATCGTCGGCGCCAGCAACATCGTCGGCAAGCCGATGGCCATGCTGCTGTTGCAAGCCGGCGCCACCATCACGATCTGCAATTCCAAGACGCGCGACCTGGCGGCCCAGACGCGCCGCGCCGACGTCCTGGTGGTTGCCACGGGCAAGCCCGGCATGATCGACGGCTCCATGATCAAGCCCGGCGCGGTCGTCATCGACGTGGGCATCAACCGCGGCGACGACGGCAAGCTGTGCGGCGACGTGGACTTCGCTTCCGCCCGCGAAGTGGCCGGCGCCATCACCCCCGTCCCCGGCGGCGTGGGCCCCATGACCATCGCCATGCTGCTGGTCAATACGGTTGAAGCCGCGGAACGGGCTGCCGCCTGATCCCCGCCGGGCAGTCCGGGCGGCTCCCGCCCGGACGCGCCCCTGCCGCCCCCTTGGGGCGCCCTTGCGCCCTTGCATTCGGGCGGATCGCCCCTACCTGATCCCTATGACCTCCGTCGGCGCCCGGGTGCATGCCCCGCGCGCCGCCCGCTATTGCTCACGCCGGTAACACCATGACCCAGAACCCCCTGCTCGCTCCCGTCTCCGATCTGGTCGACTATGCGGCCGTCAAGCCCGGGCATATCGTGCCCGCCATCGAGGAATTGCTGGGCATCGCCCGCCAGGCCGTCGACCACGCCGCCGATGCCGCGCTGGCGCCCACCTGGGAAGCCGTGGTGGAACCGCTGGACACCGCCTCCGAGCGCCTGTGGCGCGCCTGGTCGGTGGCGGGCCATCTGAACGCGGTCGTCAACACGCCAGAGCTGCGCGAAGCCTATAACGCCGCCCTGCCGTTGATTACCGAGTTCTCGACCTGGGTCGGCCTGCACGAAGGCCTGTACCAGCAATACCAACGCCTGGCCGCCGCCCCCGATTTCGCGTCGTGGTCGCCGGTGCGCCGCCGCATCGTCGAGATGGCGCTGCGCGACTTCCGCTTGAGCGGCGTCGAACTGCAGGGCGCCGACCGCGAGCGCTACGCCCAGATCTCTGACCGCGAGGCGCAAGCCTCGCAGAAGTTCTCGGAAAACGTGCTGGATTCCATCGACGCCTGGTCGCTGCTGGTCGAAGACGAAGCCCGTCTGGCCGGCATCCCGGCCGATGTCCTGTCCGCGGCCCGCGCCGCCGCCGAGGAAGACGGCAAGCCGGGCTGGAAGCTGACGCTGAAGATGCCGTGCTACCTGCCCGTCATGCAGTACGCGCAAGACCGCTCGCTGCGTGAAGCGCTGTACCGCGGCTATGGCACCGTGGCGTCCGAACATGGCGACGGCCAGTTCGACAATTCTCCGCTGATAGAAGAACTCCTGTCGCTGCGCGCCGAGGAATCCGGCCTGCTGGGCCTGGGCACTTTCGCCGCGCTGCGCCTACAGACCCGCATGGCCCGCGACGCCCGCGAAGTGACCGTCTTCCTGCGCGACCTGGCCGCCCGCGCCAAGCCCTACGCCCAACGCGACCTGGCCGAACTGACCGCCTACGCCACCGGCGAACTGGGCCTGGACGGGCTGCAGCCCTGGGACGTAGCCTTCGCCTCGGAGCGCCTGCGCGAATCGCGCTACGCCTATTCCGAAGACGAGGTGAAGCAGTACTTCACCGAGCCGCGCGTGCTGGCAGGCCTGTATGAAGTCATCGAAAAACTGTTCGACGTGCGCCTGACGGAAACGCCGGTGTCCACCTGGCACAGCGATGCCCGCGGCGTGCGCGTGGAAAGCCCCACGGGCGACCTGATCGGCTACCTGTACCTGGACCTGTATGCGCGCTCCGGCAAGCAAAGCGGCGCCTGGGTCGACAGCGAGCGCACGCGCCGCGTCGTGGCTGGCCGCGTGCAGACGCCGGTGGTCTACCTGACCTGCAATTTCTCGCGCCCCAATGGCGACCGCGCCGCCGTGCTGACGCATGACGACGTCATCACCCTGTTCCACGAAACCGGCCACGCCTTGCACGCACTGCTGTCCGAAGTGGACGAACCGGGCGCCGCGGCCTTCGCCAGCGTGGAATGGGACGCCATCGAACTGCCGTCGCAGTTCATGGAGAACTTCTGCTGGGAATGGGCGGTAGTGCAAAAGCTGTCGGCCCATGTGGACACGGGCGAAGCCCTGCCGCGCGCGCTCTACGACCGCCTGGTGGCTGCCCGCAACTACCAGAGCGGCATGCAGACCGTGCGCCAGATCGAGTTCGCCTTGTTCGACATGCTGATGCACGACCGCGCGAAGGGCGCCACCATCGCCGAAGTGCTGGCGCTGCTGCAAGAAGTGCGCCAGGAAGTGGCGGTGCTGTTCCCGCCGGCATGGCATCGCTTGCCGCACGCCTTCTCGCACCTGTTCGCAGGCGGCTACGGCGCGGGCTACTACAGCTACAAGTGGGCGGAAGTGTTGTCCGCCGACGCGTACGAAGCCTTCGAGGAAGCGGCAGCCAAGCAGGCCGGCAACGCCCTGGGCACGCTGGATCCGGAAACCGGCGCGCGCTTCCGCCGCGAAGTGCTGGCGGTGGGCGGCTCGCGTCCGGCAGCGGAATCGTTTGCGGCCTTCCGCGGCCGCGCGCCGCGCATCGACGCCCTGCTGCGCCATAGCGGCATGAGCGGCAACTAAAGCCCGGGTCTTTCCCTGAAACGGCCCGCCGCGTGCGGGCCGTTATTTTTGGTCCGCCGGCTTGCGCGCCGATACGACCAGCCAGCGTCCGTGCACCGACTGCCTGGACGCCGCCTGCTTCCAGAAATCGCGGATTTCCTCGGTTTCCGCGCGCTTGATCCGCTGCCGGTAGTACAACTGCGACGGCACGGCCAGCAAGTGCTCGATCCTCCGCTTGGGCTTGACCTCGTCGACCTCGTGCAGCGTGATGTCCACGAAACCATAGTGCGACAGCAGCAGATGCAGCTGCGGAAAGCTCCAAGGGAAATACGTGATGTAGTCCGCACCGCGCTGGCGGCCCACCATGGGGCGGAAGCCCGAGTGGAACCCGCGTATCAGGAACTGAAAGCGCGAGCGCAGATTCCAGGTGTTCGGCGTGGTGAGGATCAACGTGCCGCCAGGACGCAGCGCACGGTGCAAGCTTTGGACCAGCACGCCCGGATTGGTCAGCAGGTGGATGGCCTCGCAGCAGACGGCTGCGTCGTACTCCTGAGAAACAGCCAGCGGCGTTTCCAGGTCGTGTTCGGTCACGGAACGATAGCCCGCGCTTGCCGGCGGAAATTCCCACAGCCCCACGCCGTCCAGCACTACCTGCCGGCCGCTGGCGCCGGGCAGCGTGTCGCCCAGCCAGCCTAGCCCGCAAGGGGCGTCCAGCACCCGATCGGCGACCCGGCTGCGCAGGATGTCCACCACCACCGGGTAATACGGATAGTACGGATAACGAAGGGCGGTGCCCACGGCCATGTCCACGTTCGAAGCTTCCCTGAAACACTGCACTGACAAGGCCCTGAATGTAGTGCGCCGGTATGGCCCGGCGGGGCGAATTTGCCAGTTCTCCAACAATATTCAGACAAAGCTTCACAAGTCGGCCCGTGCCCTTTCTCGCACCAGAAGTTTGCGCCAGGACAAGAAGCGTGCTGGCGGCACCGCGCCAATGGCCTGGGGCGCGCCGCCCTGCCCGGGGCTTGCGGGTAGAATCGACAGGTTTGCCGGGCTTTCCCCTTCCAACCCTTTCGGCCCCTGGACTTATGCGACACCTCATTACCGGCCGCGCCTGGCGTGGCTTGCTGCTGGCCTTGTGCGTATTGCTTGCCGCGTGCGGCGACCGGAATGTCGATTGGACGCTCTACAACGTGAAGGGCCACCTGCCCGACCTGAAATTCTCGCTGCCCGGCGCGGGCGGCAAGACGGTCAGCAGCGACGACCTCAAGGGCAAGACGGTACTGCTGTTCTTCGGCTACGCCAGTTGCCCGGACATCTGCCCCACCACCATGGCGCAATTGACCGCCGTGCTGCAGAACCTGGGCGACAAGGCCCGCGACGTGCGCATCCTGTTCGTCAGCGTGGATCCGCACCGTGACACGCCCGACATCCTGCAGGCCTACGTCAACGCGTTCAACAACAACGCCATTGGCGTGACCGGGGACGAAAAGCAGATCGCCGACCTGGCCCGCCGTTACCGCGTCGCCTACCAGATCGAAAAACCCCGGCCCGGCGACGACGCCGACATGTATGAAGTGACGCACAGCCGCGGCGTGTACATTTTCGACAAAAAAGGCCGCGCGCGCCTGCTGGCCTCGGACACCGACAGCATCGAAGCCCTGACCAAGGATGTGCGCCAACTGATCGACCTGACCTCCTGACCCAGGGCGGGCTGCAACAATGCGCCGCAACATGTTGCGGGCGTGCGCCACATACCAGTTGTTACAGCGGGGCGATTCGGAGCGTGAGTATCATCAGTGCACATTGCCCCTTTTTCCCCTAGTAAGGAGTACGCGCATGAGCTTCATCATCATGATCATCGTCGGGTTCATCGTGGGCCTGATCGCCCGGGCCATCATGCCCGGAGACCAGAACATGGGCATCATCATGACCACCATCCTGGGCATCGTGGGCGCTGTGGTCGCCGGATTCCTGGGCCAGACGATGGGCTGGTACGCGGAAGGCGAACCCGCCGGCTGGATCGCATCGGTCGTGGGCGCCATCATCGTGCTGTTCGTGGTTGGCATGATCGCCAAGAAGCGAGCCTGACGTTCCGCTAGGCAAGCATCAAAGAAAACGGGCCGATCGAAAGATCGGCCCGTTTTTTCTTGCCTATGCGGCGATGGGTTCTTGGCCGGATCGGCCATTGCGCCATCGCCGTTTGATGGGTTGCGCGCCCTGGGCAAGCGAGTGCTTCGCCAAGGGCTCTCGCGCTTCACCCATCCTACGAACCGGTGGCCGGTGTAGCTTGCGCGGTGGCCGTACGCTCGGTCCAGCCGCCGCCCAGCACCTTGTACAAGGTCACCAGGTTCGACAGGCGGGCAAGGCGCGTGTCCACCAGCGCCTGTTGCGCGCTGTACAGCGAACGTTGCGAATCCAGCACGCTCAGGTAGTCGTCGATGCCTTGGCGGAAACGCTGGTCGGACACGTCGTAGGCACGCTGGTTGGCGTCCACCAGCAGGCGTTGCGCCTGGATCTGGTCGTCCAGCGTGCCGCGGCCGGCCAGGGCGTCCGCCACTTCGCGAAAGCCCGTCTGGATGGACTTTTCGTACTGCGCAACCTGGATGTTCTTCTGCACCTTCGCCAAGTCCAACCCGGCCAGCAGCGAGCCGCCCGCGAAGATCGGCACGGTGATCTGGGGCACGAAGCTCCAGGCGCCCGAACCGCCGTCAAACAGGCCGCCCAGGCTGGCGCTGGCGGTGCCCGCCTGCCCGGTCAGGCTGATGGTCGGGAAGAACGCCGCACGTGCCGCGCCGATATTGGCGTTGGCACCCTTCAACTGGTGCTCGGCGGCGCGGATGTCCGGGCGACGAGCCAGCAGGTCGGACGGCAGGCCGGCGGGCAAGGTGGTCGGCAGCATGCCGTCGTCTAGCTTGGTGGCCTGCTCCAGCGCCGCCGAGATCTCGGGCGACATGGGCTGACCCACCAGCAGCGTCAGCGCATTGCGGTCCTGCGCGGCCTGGCGCGTGTATTGCGACAGGTTGCGCTGGGCGGTGCGCAGCGACACTTCGGCCTGGCTCAGGTCCAGCGCGGTGGACAGGCCCTGGTCATAGCTTTGCTGGGTGAGCTTGAAGGAATCCTCCTGGCTCTTCAACGTATCGCGCGTCAGGCTCAACAGTTCCTGGTCGGCGCGCAACGTCAGATAGGCATTGGCCACCTCGGCGATCAGCGTGAGCTGGGTCGCCGTACGGGTTTCGTCCAGCGCCAGATAGGATTCCAGCGCCTTGTCGCTCAGGCTGCGGATACGGCCGAACAGGTCCAGCTCCCAGGCGGACATGGCGGCGCCCACCTGGTAGCTGTGGCTGGTCGTGGCGCGGCCGCTTGGCGACAGGTCCGCGGGCGTGCGTTGCGCCGACTCCTGGCCGGCGACGCCCACGCTGGGCATCAGATCGGCACGCTGGATGCGGTACTGCGCGCGCGCCGCTTCCACGTTCAGGGCCGCCACGCGCAAGTCGCGGTTGTTCGCCAGCGACAGCTCGATCAGCTGTTGCAAGAGCGGGTCGCCGAAGAAGTCGCGCCAGCCGATATCGGCCGTGGACATCCCTTGCGCCGCTTGCGAACCGTCCGCCTTATAGGCCGGGCCGGTGGGATAGGCGGCGTCGACCGGCGCGTCCGGCCGCTCGTACGTCGGGGCCAGCGAGCAGCCCGCCAGGGCCGCCGCCAGGGAAACAGACAATAAGGTTCTCATCTGAAGTTTCATTACGGTTGTCCTTCGGCGGACACTTCCTGCGGGCCGTTGGCGCTGGTGTCGTGCTTGTCGCGGTTTTCGCTCATGCGCTTGACCTTGAACATGCGCAGCATGATCACGAAGAACGCGGGGACAAAGAAAATGGCCAGGAACGTACCGGTCAGCATGCCGCCGATCACGCCCGTGCCGATGGCGTTCTGGCTGCCGGAACCGGCGCCCGACGAGATCGCCAGCGGCGTCACGCCCAGGATGAACGCCAGGGACGTCATCAGGATCGGACGCAGGCGCTGGCGGGCGGCGTGAATGGCCGATTCCGTCAGGCTGGCGCCCGCCTCGAAGTGCTCCTTGGCGAACTCCACGATCAGGATGGCGTTTTTGGCCGCCAGCCCCACTGTGGTGAGCAGCCCCACCTGGAAGTACACGTCGTTGGACAAGCCCCGCATCAAGGTTGCCAGCAGCACGCCGATGATCCCCAGCGGCACCACCAGCATGACCGCGGTCGGGATGGACCAGCTTTCATACAGCGCCGCCAGGCACAGGAACACCACGATCAGCGAAATCGCGTACAGCGCCGGTGCTTGCGAACCCGACAGGCGTTCTTCGAAGGACAGGCCCGTCCATTCGAAGCCCACGCCCACGGGCAGCTTGGCCGCCAGCCGTTCCATCTCGTCCATGGCCGCGCCCGAGCTGTAGCCCGGCGCCGCCTGGCCCTGGATGTTGTAGGACGGCACGCCGTTATAGCGGTTCAGCTTCTGCGGACCGAAGCTCCACGTCGCTTTCGAGAACGCCGAGAACGGCACCATGTCGCCCGCGTTGTTGCGCACGTACCATTTGTTCAGGTCTTCCGGCAGCATGCGCGAAGACGCCTCGCCCTGCGCGAACACCTTCTTCACGCGGCCGCGGTCGATGAAGTCGTTGACATACGACGACCCCCAGGCGGTGGCAAGCGTGCTGTTGATGTCCGACACGGCCACGCCAAGCGCGCGTGCCTTCTCGCGATCGATGTCCAGCTGGTACTGCGGCGCGTCTTCGATGCCGTTGGGGCGCACGCCGATCAGCACCGGACTTTTCCCGGCCTCGCCCAGCAACTGGTTGCGCGCGGCAAGCAGCTTTTCATGGCCCACGCCAGCGCGGTCCATCAGCTGGAAGTCAAAGCCCGTCACGTTGCCCAGTTCCATCACGGACGGCGGCGGCACCACGAACAGTTGCGCGCGGCGTTCGGTCTTGGCGAAATGCGCGTTGGCGCGCGCCGCGACGGCACCGGCCTTCAGTTTCGCGTCGCCGCGTTCTTCCCAGTCGCGCAGCTTGATGAACAGGATGGACGCGTTCTGGCCGCGGCCGCCGAAGTTGAAGCCGTTGACCGCGAACACCGAGGTCACGGCGTCCTTTTCTTCGGTCAGCAGATACTTCGTGGCGTCGTCGATCACGGCCTTGGTGGCTTCCGCGGTGGCGCCGGCCGGCGTCTGGATCTGGGCAAACAGAATGCCCTGGTCTTCAGCCGGCAGGAACGCCGTCGGGATGCGCGTGAACAGCCAGCCCATGGCGATGACAAGCGCCAGGTACACCACCATCAGGCGCTTGGTGCGGTTCAGGCCGCGCGCCACGCTGTTGGCATAGCCGTTGCTGCTGCGTTCGAACGTGCGGTTGAACCAGCCAAAAAAGCCCTTCTTCGTGCCGTGATGGCCTTTCGGGATGGGTTTGAGCAAGGTCGCGCACAAGGCCGGCGTGAAGACGATGGCCACCAGCACCGACAGCACCATCGAGGACACGATGGTGATCGAGAACTGGCGGTAGATCACACCCGTGGAGCCGCCGAAGAACGCCATCGGGATAAACACGGCGGCCAGCACCATGGCGATGCCGATCAGCGCGCCAGTGATCTGGCCCATGGACTTGCGGGTGGCCTGCTTGGGTGTCAGGCCCTCTTCGGCCATCACCCGCTCGACGTTCTCGACCACCACGATCGCGTCGTCCACCAGCAGGCCGATGGCCAGCACCATGCCGAACATCGTCAAGGTGTTGATGGAATAGCCGAACGCGGCCAGCACGCCGAACGTGCCCAGCAGCACCACCGGCACGGCCAGCGTGGGAATGATGGTGGCGCGGAAGTTCTGCAGGAACAGGTACATCACCAGGAAGACCAGGATGATGGCTTCCACCAGCGTCTTGAACACTTCATGGATCGACAGGCTGACGAACGGCGTCGTGTCGTACGGATAGACGACGTCCATGCCCGGCGGGAAATACGGCTTCAGGTTGTTGATGGTGTCGCGCACCGCCTGCGCCGTATCCAGCGCGTTGGCGCCCGGCGCCAGCTTGATTGCCAGTCCCGAGGCGGGCTTGCCGTTGTAGAAGCTGTCGATCGCGTAGGTCTGGCCGCCGAGTTCGATGCGCGAGACATCGCCCAGGCGCACTTGCGAACCGTCGGCATTGACCTTCAGGAGGATGCGGCCGAAGTCTTCAGCCTTCTCCAGGCGCGACGGCCCGATGATGGTGGCATTCAACTGCTGCCCGCGCACGGACGGCAGGCCGCCCAGCTGGCCGGACGACACCTGCACGTTCTGTTCCTTGATCGCCGCCACCACGTCGACCGTGGTCAACCCGTAGTTGACGAGCTTGGCGGGGTCCAACCAGATGCGCATCGCGTACTGCGAGCCGAACAGCTGGAAGTCGCCCACGCCCTGCGTGCGGCTGATCGGATCCTGGACGTAGGACGCGACGTAGTCGGCCAGGTCGTCCTTGGTCATCGTGCCGTCGGTGGACACGAAGCCCGCCACGATCAGGAAGTTCTTCGTGGCCTTGGTGACGCGAATGCCTTGCTGCTGCACTTCCTGCGGCAAGAGCGGCTGCGCCAGCGCCAGTTTGTTCTGCACCTGCACCTGCGCCGTGTCCGGGTTGGTGCCTTGCTTGAAGGTGAGCGTGATGGACATGCTGCCGTCGGAGTTGCTTTCCGACGAGATGTACTGCAAGCCGTCCAGCCCGTTCATCTGCTGTTCGATCACCTGCACCACGGTGTCCTGCACCGTCTGCGCGGACGCGCCCGGGTAGGTCACCGCGATGCCGATGGCCGGCGGCGCGATGTTGGGGTATTGGGAGACCGGCAATTGCAGGATGGACAGCGCGCCGGCCATCATCAGCACGATCGCGATCACCCAGGCGAAAACCGGCCTATCGATAAAAAACTTTGCCATGCATGGCTCCCTGATTACTGCTTGGCCGGCGCGGCGTTCGCCGCCTGCGGCTGCTGCGCGTTGGCGCCGGCTTCGGTGGCGACGACTTCGACGCCCGGCCGCACCATTTGCAGACCTTCCACGATGACCTTGTCGCCGGCGGCCAGACCGTCGGTGACCAGCCACTTGTCGCCAATGGCGCGGTCGGTCTTCAATTCACGCAATTCGACTTGGTTCTTGGCATTGACCACCAGCGCCGTCGGCAGGCCGCGCTGGTTGCGCGTCACGCCGCGTTGCGGAACCAGCAGGCCGTCGGCGGCCACGCCGTCAGCCAGGCGGGCGCGCACGAACATGCCCGGCAGCAGGCGGCGGTCCGGGTTCGGGAACACCGCGCGCAGCGTGATCGAGCCCGTGCCCTGGTCCACCGTCACTTCCGAGAACTGGAGCTTGCCGGTCTGCTTGTATTGCGAGCCGTCTTCCAGCGTCAGCGTCACCAGCGCAGCCTGTTCGCCATCGGCCTTCTTCAGCTGGCCGCTGGCCAGCGCGTCTTGCAAACGCAGCAGCTGGACGCTGGACTGGGTCACGTCGACATAGATCGGGTCAATTTGCTGCACTGCAGCCAACGCGCCGGTCTGGTTGGCCGTGACGAGCGCACCTTCGGTCACGGACGACCGGCCGATGATGCCGTCGATCGGTGACAACACCTTGGTGTAGACCAGGTTGATGCGCGCCGTGTCCAGCGCGGCCTTGGCCGACATCACGTCGGCGGCGGCTTGGTCACGCGAGGCGACGGCGTTGTCATAGGTCTGCTGGCTGACGGCGCGCGTGGCCACCAGCGGCTTGTAACGTTCGGCCAGCAAGGCGGCGGTTTTCTGCTGCGCCTGGGCGCGAGCAAGCGCCGCCTTCTGGCTGTCGACGCTGGCCTGGTAGAGCGCGGGGTCGATCTGATAGAGCTGTTCGCCCGCCTTGACCTCGCCGCCCTCGGTGAACAGGCGCTTCTGGACAATGCCGTTGACCTGGGGCCGGACTTCGGCAACGCGGAATGCGGACGTACGGCCCGGCAATTCGGTGGTCAGGGAAACGGGCTGCGTGGTCAGGGTCACGACCGAGACTTGCGGCTTGCCCGCCTGCGGCGCGTCTTGCTTCTTGCCGCAAGCGGCCAAGGTGAGAGCCGATGCCGTCAGCGTGACAACCGCCGCGCTGCGCCACATAGCGCTTTTCTTATTCATAGATTGCATTCCCGAATTCTGACAAAAAAGTTATGCCCCCACGCCATGCTCGCTTTCGCGGCTAGGGCGGGTCATGCGCATCGACTGGGTGGATTCGCGTTGAATACGCAAGGTGGGCTTTATCGCATTGCTGCATTGCAGAACACGCATTCTGCGTTATCCCGCCCTGGAAACAAAGGGGCACATTAAGAAAACATCATTCCATTTATGGGACAATTCCAAGACCCTCGCATGTGACAGAATCTCGCCATGAAACGCTTACAAGGCATGGAACTCTTCGTAGAAGTGGCCAAGACGCACAGTTTTAGCCGCGCGGCGGCGACGCTGGGTGTCCCCAAGTCGACCTTGTCTCGCCAGGTGGCCGAACTGGAACGATCCGTTGGCCTGCGGCTGCTCAGCCGCACGACGCGAAAAGTGGAGCTGACCGACGCCGGACGGCTGTACTTCGAGCGCTGCCAGCGCATCGTGGCCGAAGCGCAGATCGCCCACGAAGAACTGCAGAAACTCGTCGATACGCCAACCGGGCCGCTGCGGGTGAACATGCCTGCGGATTTCGGCACGGACTTCCTGGCTGAATCGTTCATGGAGTTCTCCCGCCGCTATCCCGACGTCACGTTTTTCCTGGATCTGGCCAATCCGGACCACGCGTCCCGCGTGTTCCAGACCTGCGACATCTCCATCGAAATCGGCGACCTGCCCGACTCGACGCAAATCGCAAGGCTGCTGGGCATGCTGCCGGCCCACCTCTATGCCTCGCACGACTACCTGGACAAGCACGGCGAACCCCGGCACCCCAGTGACTTGACCCGCCACGAGTGCATCGAGTTCCGCGCCGAAGGCGCTGGCCGCGTGACTCGCTGGCCGTTGTCCAACGGCGACCAGCACATCGAATTCACCCCGGGCAACCGGTTTTCGGTCAATGGCGTGGCCATGGCGCGCCGACTGGCCATGCTGGGCGCGGGCATCGCGGTGCTGGTCGGCGGCCAGACGGCAGAACAGCAGTCCGGCCAGTTACGGCGGGTGTTGCCGGATTGGCAACTGGGGCCCTTCCCTGTCTACGCGGTCACCGAAACCCGGCTCCTGCCCGCCAAGACCCGGATCTTCATCGAATTCCTGATGGAGCGCCTGGGCAGCGACGGGCAAGCGAAGGATACCCCCGCTTTCATGACTTAGCGGGGTCGCGGAAACAGATTGAAAAATCTGCCGCCATCCACAGGGTCTGCAAGCCGAAATGGCCGCAGCGTTAAGAATAAATAGGGGTCAAAACCCTTCGTCGTCGCGCAGATAGCGCCATTGGCCCAGGGGCAGATCCCCCAGCGACACGCGGCCGATGCGCACGCGCTTCAAGCCCACGACCTTCAGGCCCACCAGTTCGCACATGCGGCGGATCTGGCGCTTCTTTCCCTCGCGCAGCACAAACCGCAGCTGGTCGTGGTTCTGCCAGCGCACATGGGCGGGCTTGAGCGCGCGGCCGTCTAGCGACAGGCCGTGATTCAGGAGTTCCAGCCCGTGGTCCGTCAGGTCGCCCTGGACGCGCACCAGATATTCCTTGTCGACGCTGGAATCTTCGCCAATCAAGTGCTTGGCGATGCGGCCATCTTGCGTCAGCACCAGCAGGCCTTGGGAATCGATGTCCAGCCGGCCGGCCACGGCCAGCCCGTCCAGATGGGCGCGTTCGAAACGCTGCGGCGACCGGTCGCCCGCAAAGCGCGAGCGGGAATCGATCAGCGCCACGGCGGGCGTGTAGCCCTTTTCGGCCTGGCCGGACACATAACCCACCGGCTTGTTGATCAGGATGGTGACGCGCGAGGTCTGGCGCGCCTGCGCGGCGCGCTCCAGCGTGATCACCTGGTCGGGATAGGCTCGGGCGCCCAGTTCTGACACCACGTCGCCGTCCACGCGGACCCAGCCGCGTTCGATATAGCTGTCGGCCTCGCGGCGCGAGCAGAGTCCGCGCTCGGACATGAGCTTGGAGATGCGTACTTTTTCCATGGCCGGTATTGTATGCGGACGCCAACCGGCCTGCCGCTCAAGCCGCCGGATCGTAGTCGGACGGCGCCATGGGTTCCAGCGGATAGAGCGGACGGCGCCGGCGCTCGTAGGGAAAGAGCGAGAAGTCCGAACTGGTGACGCCCGCGCTACCGCATTCCACCAGCGCCTGCGAGATCGGTTCGAAGACCGGGCGGCAGTACATCCGGGACTTCACCAGGACGAAGCGGGCCTGGCGCGGGTCCAGCCCCATGCTTTCGAACACGCCCAGGTCCCAGGGTTCGTGCGTGCGCTCCGTGATCACCAATTTGGCGGCGCCGATGTCCAGCACCGCGCTACGGCCCATGCAGGCGGTCTGGCCGGTATACGTCGGCCCCGTGATGACGTACTGGCCGTCCGTCACCGCCCCGACCACGCCCCGCAGCCGTACCGGCGCCGCGGGGCGGCCGATCGCCGGGATGGGCCGCTTGTTGCCTACCAGGATCTCGACCCGCGCGCCCTCGCCCGCCGTCGTCAGCGCCGCCACCGCCTCGGGGTCACAATACAGGCCCGCGACGATGCCCGTCAGCCCGGCGTCGACCGCGGCCATCAGGACCTCCATGGTGTCGCACGTGCCCCCGGACATGCAGTTGTCGCCATGGTCCAGCAACAACACCGGCTTGCTGGCGCCGCCCGCCAGTTCGGCGGCCCGGGCCAGGGAATCGGCCAGGGGTTCGCTGTCGTAGAAGAAGCCGTCACGCGCCGCCCAGATGCCCTGTGCCATCTCGGTAGCCGCCTGCTCGGCCTGCGCCTGTTCGCCCGCGCCCACCACCACGACGCTCAGGCATGGCGCGGGAATGTCGGCCAGGGCGAACCCGGCCAGCACCGACACGCCCAGCATGCCGGCGGCCTCGGCACGCCGGGCCGCCTCTACGGCATCGCGCATGGCGCCTTCGGCCGTGGCGCTGCGCAACGTGTGGGTCATCAACGGCAGGCGGCGCCACGCCATCACCGGGCGCGGCCCGCCGTTGAGCCAGCCGAACAGGATGCGTCCCGCGTGTTCGCCGGTCTCGTACATGTCCACGTGGGGATAGGTCTTGAAGCTTACGATCACGTCGGCGTTGGCCATCATCTTGGGCGTGACGTTGCCATGCAGGTCCAGCGCCACCGCGATCGGCACGTCGGGTGTCTGCTGGCGCAGGCGCTCCAGCAGGTCGCCTTCGCCGTCATCGGTGCTTTCGACCGCCATGGCGCCGTGCAGATCCAGCAGGATCGCGCCGCACCCTCGCGCGCCGGCCACGATCGCATCGCAAAGCGTGCGATAGGCGGCCGCATCCACCCGGCCGCTAGGATAGGCGGTGGCCGAAACCGGCGTGACCAGCGACGCCCCGTTCGCCTCCGCGAGGTCGATGAAAGCCGACATGGCCGTGCGCTTGCCCTTGTTGTCCTCGTAGGCCTGCGCGCCGAAAGCGGGGCCGTCGTTGCCGAACGCGGCCAGCGGCGTGGGCACGGGCGAGAACGTATTGGTCTCGTGGTTCAGGCGGGCGATCATGACTTTCATTGTTTTCCTCTTTGCTGGCCGGCACTTAGCCGTTTTGCCCCGACCCCGGGCGCGAGCCGCCCAGGCCAAGCTTTTCCATGGCCTCGCTGGCCTCGATGATCATGGCGGCGACTTCAGCCACGCTGACGCGCAGCCCGGTGGCGCGGGTGCGCATGTGTTCATAGGCCGCGCGCTCGTCCAGCCGCTGATGGTCCATCAGCACGCGGATCGCCTTCTCAATGACGCGCCGCGCCTTGATGGTGTTTTCCAACTTGTCGATCTTGACCTGCTGCCGGCTTTGGAACTGCTTGGCCGAGCGCGCCAGCACCAGCGTGCTCAAGATGCCGGCCGAGCGGAACGGCCGCGTCAACACGCCGTGCGCGTTGGTCTTCAGCAATTGCTTGAGCGTCGTGGGGGTTTCGTATTCAGACAGCGCGATCAAGGTGGCCTCGACTTCGCTGGCCGACCACGCGGAGCTGTTCTGCACGCACTGCGACACCTGGAAGAAAATCACGTCCGCACCGGCGGGCGCGGCGTCCGGGAATGGCCAATGCAAATGGATGCGGCAACCGATGCGCTTGAGTTGCTCGACCAGCACGTCGCGGTCTTCGCCGGGCGGGTACACCACCGCGACGGCCACACTGCGCAGGTCCTCATAGAGGCGGCGTAGGCTATGGTCCATGCTCATTTCAACCAGAAATCGTCCAGACCGAACGCCGTCAGATAGGGGTCCGGCTTCACCGGCTGGTCGCTTTCCCAGACGATGTCGAACCGCCCGTCCGCCCGGCATACGCCGATGCGCGGCGTCAGTACGCAGTGGTTGTTCTCCGCCAGGATGGACATCTGCCCGTCCGGCGCGTCGAACTGGACCTGATGCACCGCCCGCACGAGCTTGCGCGTGTCCATGCTGCCCACCCGCTGCAGGGCGCGCGCGAACAGGTGCACCTGGCTGTAGCAGGTTTCGGCATAGACGCTGGCGGGATGCTCGCCGAAGCGCTCGCGCCAGCGCGCCAGGAAATGCTGGTTGGCGGGCGTATCGACGGTATTGAAATAGGTGGCGGCGGTGATGTGGCCCACGCAGCGTTGCGGCCCGATCTCGGCGACCTCGGACTCCGCCATGGTCAGGCTGGCGATGGGAATGTGGGCCGTCTGCGCCCCCGCCTGCTGGCAGGCCTCGTGATAGCGCTGGTAGAAGCGCTGCGCGTCCGCGCCGATCAGCGTGGAGAAGACCACATCGGGCTGGATGAGGCGGATGTCCGCCACGACGTCGATGATGTCGCTTTCGTCGCAGCCCAAGGGCAGATAGGTTTCGTCCAGGATCTCGCCGCCGTGCTCCTCCACGGTCTCGCGCATGATGCGGTTGGTTTCGCGTGGATAGATATAGTCCGCCCCCACCAGGAAAATGCGCGATCCGCAGTTCTGGATCAGGTAGGCGGCCAGTTGCATGCTGCCCTGATTGGGCGCCGCGCCGGTGTAGATGACGTTGGGCGAATACTCGAAGCCCTCGTACACCGAGCCGTACCACAGCAAGGAATTGGTGCGCTCCACGACGGGCAGCATCGCCTTGCGGCAATGCGAGGTGCAACCGCCGAAGATGACGCTGACTTCGTCGTCCAGCAGCAGGCGGGCCGCCAGGCGCCGGTATTCCTCGGCATCGCTGCGCGGGTCGTACACCACGGGTTCCAGCGGCCGCCCCAGCACGCCGCCCAAGGCGTTGATCTCCTCCACGGCCAGCACCGTCCCGAAGAAATGCTGCGATTCGGTCGTGCCCGTCACGCCGCTGCGCGAATAGAGCACGCCAATGCGCCAGCCGGGCCGTTCTGCGTCCTTGTCCTGGAGCGAGGTCATGATGACGTCCTTGAGCGTGAATCCAGCGTGCCGGCCAGGGAGGAACCCGAAATGGCGGCGTTCATACCTTGAGATGGTCAATGATATTGCCGATGGCCTGGGGCGCACCAGCGTCGCCTGCGTCCACGATGGCGCCCTGCTTGAGCACCAGATAGCGGTCGGCCACGTCCAGCGCGAAAGCCACGTTCTGCTCGACGATGAACATCGACGTTCCGCGCCGTTCGCGCTCCCAGTTCAGGGCGCGGCCCAGCCGTTCGATCACCGAGGGTTGCAGCCCTTCGGTGATTTCATCCAGCAACAGCAGTTCGGGCCGCTGCATCAGTCCGCGCGCCACCAGCAGCATCTTCTGCTCTCCGCCCGACAAGGTGCCGGCGTGCTGGCGCAGCCGCGTCCCGAACACCGGGAACAGCTCGGTAATGTCGGCGAAGCGCTCGTCGAAGAGTTTCTCGTTCGGCAGGCCCAGCCGCAAGTTGTCGCGGATGCTCAGGTCGGGAAACAGAGGCTGTTCCTGCGCCGCGTAGGCGACGCCGCAGCGCGCCACCTCGTGCGGGCGCAAGCGCGTGGCGTCCACCCCGCCCACACTGACGCGCCCCCGCAACTTGGGCAGGTAGCCCATGATGGTCTTGAGCAGCGTGCTTTTGCCCATGCCGTTCTTGCCCAGCAGCGCCACGCAGGCGCCGCGCTCGACCGACAGGGAAACATCGTTCAGCACCACCGAGCCCTTGTAGCCGCTGGACACGCCGTCCAGGCGTAATGCCGGCGCAGTACCCGTCATTGCCCTGCTCCTTGCGCAGCCTGCGCGCTGCCCGCGTAGATGGTACGCACCAGTTCGGATTCCACGACGTCGCGGAAGCTCCCGTCCATGACGATCCGACCCTGATGCAAGACGACGATCCGCGTCGCCACTTCCTTCACGAAGTCCAGATCATGCTCCACCAGCAGGCAGCACAGCCCGTACTTGTGCGCCAGCGACGACAGCATCTGGCCGATCTGCGCGCGCTCAGCCTTCGACAGGCCCGCCGTAGGCTCGTCCATCAGCACGATGCGCGGCTCCAGCGCCAGCACCATCGCCAGTTCCAGCGCCTGTTGCTGCCCGTGTGACAGGTCGCGGGCCACGCTGCCCAGGCATTGGTCCAGCCCCGTCACGCGCAGCACTTCCAGCGCGTAAGGCGGCAGGTCCAACGTGGACGCGCGGCGCCACCACGAAGGCTGCTCGCGCAGTGTCGTGGCGATGCGCAGGCTTTCGGCCACCGTCATCGTGTCGAACACGTTGGCGTTCTGGAACTTGCGCCCCAGGCCGTAGCGCACGCATTGCTCCGGACCGTCCCGCAGGACCCGGTGGCCGTATAGCTCCAGATCGCCTTCGGACCGTTCGGCGCCGTCGGCAATGCAACGCATCAGCGTGGTCTTGCCCGCGCCGTTGGGGCCGATCAGGCCCACCAGTTCACCGCCTTTAGCCCGCAGGTCGATGCCTTCCAGCACCTTCAGGCTGCCGAAGCGCTTGGCCACGCCAGACAGGTTCAAGGCCCACGATGCCCCGCTGGCCGGTTGCGGCTGCCCGGTGCGCACACCAAGCGTGGGCACGGGAGCTGCCGCGCCGCGCCGCCGGAACGGCGCCGTCAGCAACGGCAACAGCCCGCGCGGCAACAGCAGGATCACCAGGATGAACGTCACGCCCAGCAGCAATTGCCACAGGAACGGCAGGTTCCCGCTCAGGTAAGAGCCCGCCACATTGATGAGGATGGCGCCCAGTACAGGGCCCCAGATGGTGCCGCGTCCGCCCAGCGCCACCCAGATGATCAACTCCGTGCCGAACACGAATCCTGTCAGCTCCGGCGCCACCACGCCGCTGAATGCGCCATAGCCGAACCCCGCCAGGCTGGCCACGGCGCCGCACACCACCAGCAGCACAATGCGCCAGTGGGCGGTGTTCAGGCCCAGGTAGCTGCAACGCGATTCGTTGTCGCGCAGCGCCACCAGGATGCGCCCGCCGTCGCTGCGCACCACGACCCACGCCAGCAAGGCCACCACCGACAGCGTTCCCGCCGCAATCACATACCAGGCCTCAAGAGACAGGTCGAAAGTCTCGTAGCCCGTCAGGCCGGACGACGACCCGGTATAGGTGCCGCCGGCCAACACCAGCTGCATCAGCACGATGGGCAGCACCAGCGAGATGACCGTCGCGAAGAATGGCGACGCCCCCCGATAGAACGACAGCCACCCCGTCACCAGCGCAAGCAGCGCCGCGGTACCCACCGCCGCCAACGCGGCCAGCGCAGCGGTGCCGGGCGAAAACCCATAATGCGTGAAGGCCAGGCCGGCGGCATAGGCACCCACGCCAAAAAAGGCAGACTGGCCGAACGTCAGATGGCCGGTGTAGCCCCACAGCACATCCACCGTCACGGCCGCCATCGCAAAAAACAGCGCCTTGATCAGCACGTTGAGCAAGTAGGTGTCGAACAGCCAGGGGCCGGCCACGGTAAGGGCGAGGCACATGGCCGCCAGCCACGGCAGTCCCTGGCCGCGCGGCGAGCGCGAGGCCGGCACGGAGGCCGCCTGCGCGTCTTGGGCAAGCGTATGGTCAGTCATGGGCGAATCCTTGGGGGCGCAGGCGCAGCGTCAGCGCGGCCAATACGGCGATGGTCACGCCGCCCAGGATCGGGCTGACGAAAATGCTCACCAGCACCTGGCAAGCGCCATAGACCAGGCAGGTCAGGAGCAATGCAGTGATCGAATGGCCCGACACCATGACCAACATGAAGGCGCTGACCAGCCACGGCAGGCCCATGTTCGGATCGACGCTGGACAACGGCGTGATCAGCGCGCCGGCCAGCGCGCCCAACCCCGCCCCCAGGCCAAAGGTCGTGAAGCGTATGCGCTCGGCGTTGATGCCCAGGCCACGCGCCAGGTCCTCGTTCATGATCACGGCGCGGGTCCGCACGCCGAAGCGGGTGCCGTTCAGCAGCAGCGTCATGGCGGCGTAGATCAGCAGCGCCCCGGGCACCAGGAACAGGCGGTACGCCGAGTACTCCGTGCCCAGAAAGGACACGGCGCCCTGGATCGGCGAATCCACGAACTGCACTTCGCGCCCGAATGCCACGGTGATGAGCTGCCCGATCACGATGCCCAGCCCCCACGTGGCCAGGATCGCGTCCAACGGCCGCTTGTACAGCGGCTGCACGATCAGGCGTTCAACGCCCATGCCCACCAGCACGCCGACCGCCAACGCGAACGGCAGGGCCACCCAGGGGTTCAGGCCCAACTGCGTCACGACCAGGCTGGCATAGCTTCCCAGCGTAAGAATCGCCCCGTGCGCGAAATTGACGATCTTCATCACGCCGAAGATGATCATCAGCCCCGACGTCACGATGAACAGCATGGCGGCCGTGCTCAAGATGTCCAGCAGCAAACCCATATCGATCTCCGGCGCCGCCGGACGGGCCGGCGGCGCGTATCACGTTACTGCGGCGTCACTTCAGATCCGGGCATTGCGCACCCGGGTCCACCTGATTGAACGTCTGCAGGATCTTGATGGAACCGTCCTGCTGCACCTGGCCCAGGCGCATGGTCAGCGCCGCGTGCCGTTGGCGGTCCATCTTGACGGGGCCGCGAGGGCCGTCGAACGACACCTCGCTCAAGGCCTGCACCACCTTCTGCGGATCCATGCCGCCCGCCTTCTCGACCGCCGCCTTGTACAGATAGAAGGCTTCGTACTGCGGGCCCGAGAATTCATTCGCGGTCTTGGCGTCGTTGCCGAATTTCGCCTTCAGGCCGTCCAGGAATTTGCGGTTCTGTGGCGTATCGATGCTGGTCAGGTACGACGCCGACATGTACATGCCCACCGCCGTGTCGCCCATGGTCTTGGCCGTGCCTTCGTCGATCGCCAGGTTGCCGTAGGGCATGGACAGCCCCGCCGCCTTGACCTGCTTGGCCAGGCTGACATTCGGGCCGCCCCCCGCCGTCGAGCTGATCAGCGCATCCGGGTTGGCCGAACGGATCTTCGACACCACGGGCGTCCAGTCCGAACCGTCGATGGGCAGGTATTCCTCGCCCACCACGCGTCCGCCCTGCTTCTCGATGTATTCCCGCGTGAACTTCAGCATGCCGCGGCCGAAGGCGTAGTCGCTGCCGACCAGGAAGAAGGTCTTGGCGCCGCGCTCCTTCATGAAGTGGTCCACCACCGGCGCCACCTGCTGCTCCGGCACCCAGCCGTTCACGTGCATCCAGCGGTTGCACGAACGGCCTTCATAGAACGAAGTGTAGATATAGGGCACTTTGCCGCGCGACACGATGGGCAGCGCGGCATTGCGCGCCGCGCTGGTTTCCATGGCGATGATGGCATCGACCTTCTTCTGGAAGACCAGCGTGTCATAGGCCTTTTGCGCGCCCACGGCGCCCGAGGCGTCGTCGGCGATCTCCAGCACGATCTGGCGGCCCAATATGCCGCCAGCCGCGTTGATCTCGTCGGCCGCCAGTTGGGACGCCTGCACCACGCCGGGCGCCACGACGCTGTTGGCACCCGACAGGCCGACCGGGACGCCGATGCGCAAAGGTTCTGCCGCGTGCGCGCTGGCGACACCCGCCAGTAATGCGACGATCGACAGGCGGAGGCGGAAGCTGCTGAACAGGGGTTTCATGAGGTTGCTCCTTGGGAGTCGGCCATGGGCCATCGCTTAACGTTGCCGCGGGGCGCCATCAGCGCCCAGTTGCTCGTCGTAGATATCGCAGCGCCTGTCGCGCAGCACGTGGTTGAAATCGTTCAATTGGCGCGCCCGGCGCGAGGCCTGCACGTCGATGGACGCCAGCAGCACTTCTTCCTGGTCGACGCTGGCGGGGCCCGCGGCCGTCCAGCCCTGCGATCCCACGATCAGGCTGCGGCCCACGAAAGGCTGGCCGCGTTCGGTACCCACGCGGTCGGCGCACACCACGGTCAAGCCGTTGCTGTGCGCCCCCCCGATGGTCAGCGCATGCGCCATCACCGGCCCATCGAGCGTCTGCCCAGGCATCGGCACCCAGTTGGTCGGCACCGCCACGATGTCCGCGCCGCGCACTGCCAGCAGCCGGTAGACCTCGGGGAACCAGCCGTCATAGCAAATGGCCACGCCCAGGCGGCCCAGCTCGGTATGGAACACCGGCAGGCCCAGGTCTCCGGCCTCGAAATACAGGTTTTCGTCGCCCCACAGATGCAGCTTGCGATACGTGCCGATGTAGCCGGAAGGCCCCGCGATCAGGGCAGCGTTGTACAGGCGGTCGCCGCTGCGTTCGGCAATGCCCGCCACCAGGTAGATGCCCAGGCGCTGCGCCAGCGCGATCCAGGCCTGCGAACTGGGGCCGCCGGGCACCGCTTCGGCCAGTGCATAAGCCTCTTCGCGGCTCTCGAACACGTAACCCGTGTTCGCCAATTCGGGCAGCACCACCAGCCGCGCGCCTTTTGCGGCGGCCTGCTCCACCAGTTCGGTCGAACGGGCCACATTGGCGGCGACGTCGCCGATCACGGGGGCCATCTGCACACTGGCTACCCAGATGGCCGTGGCCGGGGAACTCTGCGTGTCCGACGCTTGCATGCGATCTCCCAATTTGAAAATTGAAAACGAAAAAGCCCCCGACCACGCATCGCGT
Organism: Achromobacter sp. 18P8.1.1; assembly: GCF_057799415.1. Lineage (NCBI taxonomy): Bacteria > Pseudomonadati > Pseudomonadota > Betaproteobacteria > Burkholderiales > Alcaligenaceae > Achromobacter > Achromobacter sp. 18P8.1.1. The sequence goes on from NZ_JBYOKH010000043.1 coordinate 49,312, forward strand.
GCAAGTCGGGGGCTTCTATAGCCATACCAAATGTTCAAGCAGCAATTATTGCTGCGGGGTACTGCATGCCTTGCTCGAAACGGCCAAAGCCGATTGCGGGCCCCGTCAACGGGAGGAAAGGCATTCCGGTCAATCTTGACCGTGGGCAGATAATAGAGATCGCGCCGATCCCGGGACAATAAGTGCTTTCCCGGACGCAGGAATCGCGGGCTGGCCGCTAGCCGCGCAGCCCTTTTTACGGCGTCGCCCTTGCCGCTGCGTCATTGCGACGCATTGGGGCCGTCAGCCTAGCTTGGCATAATACGCAGCCATGATGAAACCCGCAGCACATCACCCCCCCCTTGCCGCTGGCTGGCTCCCCGTCGCCCCGCCCATCCTGTCGCCGGCCGTGCGCCACTGGCTGTTCCGCCCCGGCGCGCTGACCGCCGGCCTGCGCCAAGTCGGCCAGGTCCGCCTGCGCGTGCTGGCCGAATACGCCGACGGCGCCCCGCTGGATGAGGCTCGCGCCATGGGCATCGCCCCCGGCACGCCCGTGTGGATCCGGGAAGTGCTGATGTCGGTGAACGGCGTGGACAGCGTGCCGGCCCGCAGCCTCACGCCCCTGGGCGCGTCGCACGGCGCCTGGCAAGGCATGCGCCGGCTGCTGACCCGGCCGCTGGCCGACATGCTGTATCACGACAGCACCGTCATCCGGTCGCCCTTCGCCTGCCGCCGCCTGGCGCGGCCGGTGCCGTTTCACGCCACGGCGCGTGGCGTCCTGCCGCCTGAACAGCGGGACCAGGACGCGGCCCGCATCTGGGCGCGCCGATCCGTGTTCTGGCGCCAGGGCCAGCCGCTGTTGGTGGCCGAGTGCTTCCTGCCCGGCTTCTGGGAACTGATCGCGGACCGGCCCGTGCCGCCGTTGGTCCCGCATCAGCGCACGCCGCGCTAAGGCGCGGAAGGCTGGCTCCCGCCCGGCGCCAAGGAGGCTCGCGCCGCGCGGGGCCGCTTATGCCAGAATAAGGTAATGAGACCCTACCTCGTTCTCGGCCTGCTCCTTCTTGGCACCCTGGCTGCCGTGGCCTACCGCTTCCGGCACCCCAAGCCCGACGACACCCGGCGCCGCATCGTCAGCGACCTTGTCGCCGGTGGCCTCATGTACGCCTTCATCGCGCCGGCCATCGGCGGCGCGGCGCTCATGCTGGCCCTCTCGGCGGTGACCCGGGATCCCCAGAACCTGGTCGTGGCCGTCCTTGGCCTGCCGTGGTTCTACGTCTTCGGCATCGTGCCGGCGCTGCTGTGCGGCATCGTGGCGGGCGCGCTCAAACCCGTTCTTCCGACCTGGCCCGCCTTAGGCATGATGACGGTGGCGGGCGGCCTGTACGGATTCCTGTTCCTGGCCGCCTTCGGCAGCCAAGACTTCCGATGGGCAGACCTGCTATTCCCCTTGAGCGTGGGCGCCCTGCCCGGCATCGTGGGCTCGCTGCTTTGCACCTATTGGTTCTTCGGCAGGCCCGGCCGCCCACGCGCGCCGGCAACGGATGCGACGCCAGAGGCGGCGGATCCCCCACAATGATCGCCTTCACGCGTCCCCTTCCCCCTTTCCTTGGCAGCCCGGTCACCGACATGTCCCCTCCCATGCTTACCCTTTGGTTCCGACGCTTCTGGCTGCTGGCAATCACCAGCCTGATCACTCTGCATGCCGGCGCCAGCTTTGCGCAGACGTTCGACCGGCAGGCGGAAAACCAGCGCTACCAGCAATGGCTGCAGGATTTCCGTCGGGATTTCCAACAGTTCCGCCAAACGCCCGATCGGGAAAATGCGGACGTGGATAAACTTTTTGCCGATACGCTGGTGCCTGGTTCACGCGCCTCGCAGGTGGTCAAGGAACTGGCCCGCGCCCAAGGCGACAGCACCCACGGTGAAATCCGGTTTGTGGGCATCCAGCGCGTGTTCATGGCGGCGCTGTCCAATTCGGTGGTCGCGGGCGATGGCGGCGTCTACCCCGAAACCCAGGCGGCGTTCAAACAGCACACTTTGCGCGTGCGCTACATGCACGTGGATGGCGGCGGGCGGCTGGAGAACTACTTCAATAACCCGGAAATCTTCAAGCCATACCGGCTGCCGGACCCCGGCGTGTTGACGCGCGACGCCTACCCCTTCCTGCTGTTCGAAGACGCACAGGGCAAGCTGCGCCTGGGCGGGGTATCGAAGGAATTCTGGGATCTGGTGAAGTACATGGACGCTCAACAATATGCGTAAGCTGCCGATCGTCCTTGCCCTGGCCGCCGCCCAGGCGCTGCTTGCCACCCCCGCCTTTGCCGATTGCGGCCCGGCCGTTACCGATTTTTCCGAGCCCTCCACACTGCCCGCCGTGCCGGTGTCCGTCGACCTGGCGAACGACCGCGTGCTGCTCGGCAAACAGGGGGAACGCGTACCGACGAACCGCAAACTTGCCTGGACCAACGAGCGCGGCGACCCGGATCCGCACACCTGGACGGACAAGGTCGATTGGTCGGCCTACCGGACCCGGGAAACGCCGGGCACGGTCGCCCCGACCCGGCTTTACTTCAGCCCGGACGGCAGGCTGTGCCGCGTGGAACGGTATGGCAAGATCCGCGGCAGGACGGTGCTGGAAGGCGGGTATGTGCTGGCCTACGACACGGCGGGTGCGCTGGCGGCCTACACCGAATACGACCTGTCGGGCTCGTCCGATGCGCAGCCCTATGCCGCGACCCGGCGCGCGTGCCTGCAACGCGATGCGCGGGGCGTGCTGAGCACCTTCATCGATGACGGCTGCGGCGACGCCAAAGGCCCCGGCACCAGCCGGCATTACGTGCGCGACGCCTCGGGCCGCTTGCTGCGCGTGATCGACACGTTATCGCCGGGCCAGCCTTTGGCCGTCCAGACCCTGGACGCGCAGGGCAAGCCGGCGCAGCGCTACGTACGCCAGTACTCCGCGTTTGTCGCACCGAACGACAGCCAGGGGCCTTACGCCTATCCGGAACCCGCCGCGCGCCCGGACCGCCTGTATCCGCGCCTGCGCGAACACCTGGCCGCATTCCCAGGTGAAATTCCCGGTGTGGAATGGCGCATCGTGCGTATCGCCGACGAGGTGCCGATGGACGGCGACGACCAGTCGTCCTGGGACCCCGCCGTGCAGACCGTGCTGGCCAAGGGCGAAACCGACGCCCAAGGCGCGGCGCACGTCACGCCGCAGGCCCAGGAGCAGATCTGGCAGGCCATGCACAAGCACCCTGGCCGCGTCCTTTTCTATTTCGACCCGATGGGGCGCGTCGCGCTGGTGCCCGCCATGACGCCCGCGCAATGGAATGCTTGCGGCGATCCAGCCAACCTTGCGCCGGACGCCTGCACGCAATGACGGTCAGCGCTTGCCTGGCCGGGTGTCCACCGCCAGGCATAGCAACGCCGTCACCAAGGCCAGCGCCACGTGCGCCACATACAGCGGCGAGAAGGCGGCGTGGCTGACCGCGCCATGGCCCAGCATCAGCACCGTGATCGCCACGCCCATCACGCCGCCGATCTGCCGCGTCGCCTGATTGACGGCGCTGCCCACGGCATAGTGCTGCGCGGGTAGCTTGCTGACGGCCGCGCCCGACAAGGACGGCAACACCATGCCCACCCCAATCCCGCTGAGCAGCAGGCCTGGCAGCCATTGCGTCAGATACGCGGGCTGCTCGCCCGGCACCAGCAGGAACCACAATCCGCTGGCCGCGTAGATCAAGGAGCCGCCCACCAGGAATGGACGGTGGCCCATCCGCGCGGCCAGGCGCCCGGTCAGGATCGCCGTCGGCATGACCAGCAGCGGCCCCGGCGTCACGGCCAGGCCGGCGCGCGGCAGGCTGTAATGCCACACGCCCGTCATGTAGAAAAAGAACGCGAAGAACATCATCGCGAACGCAATGCCGAAGCTCAGCGTGGCCAGGTTCACATAGCGATAGGTGCGATGCTTGAACAGCGACAAATCCACCAGCGGGTGCGGCGTGGCACGCGCCCAGGCCACGAAAGCCCCCAGCGAAACGACGCCCACGGCCGCCACCACGCCCAACTCCAGCCGGCTCCAGGACGGCGATTCCGACTGCACGATCGCCAGCGCCAACGCGCCCACGGCCACCATCAGCAACGCCATGCCCACGCCGTCCACGCGGCGGCGCGCATCAGCCTTCACGGATTCCTTCAGCAAACCTGCGCCGTACCAAAGCGACAAGGCGCCCAACGGCAGGTTGATGTAGAAGGCCCAGGGCCAGCCCGCCATGTCCACGACGAACGCCCCCAGGCTGGGGCCGACCGCCGCGGCCAAGCCGCCCACGGCGCCCCACAGGCTGACCGCCACGGCGCGCTGGGAGGCTGGAAAGGCAGCCAGCACGATGGACAGCGACGCCGGCGTCAGCAGCGCCGCGCCCACGGCCTGCAGCACCCGGGCGGCGATCAGCCACCCCACGCTGCCTGCCAGGCCGCACGCGGCCGAGGCGGCCAGGAACAGCACCACCCCGACCATGAACATGCGCTTGCGGCCATGCGTATCGGCCAAACCACCGGACGGGATCAGCATGGCAGCGAACACGACCGTGTAGGCATTGAGCACCCACGACATGTCCGCGGCCGAGGCCTCGGGAAAGCCGGCGCGCAAGGCGCCGAACGCCGCGTACAGCATGGTGCTGTCCAGCGACACGAGGAACACGGCGATGCTGGCAACCCAGAAGATCGGCCACGGAGACGCCGCGGCGGGCGCGATGGCGGGGTCGTTCGCGGACTCGGGTTCGTTTGCAGAGATGGCCGGCGGAGATGCCGGCGCGGAGCGGGCAGTAGCGTGCATGATGGATTTATCCCAGCGCCTTCAGATACACCGCCGGTTCGGCGGACAGACCCTGCTTGACCTGACGGGTCCGGTCGTCGGCCAGCACTTCTTCAGCGCCCGCCTCCAGCCCGTCGAATGCCTGGCTCACGATGGATTCCGGCGTGGACTTGGGGCCGTCGATGCCCTTGGTCAGATCCGTATCCACAAAACCCATGTGCAGGCCCAGCACCTGCGTCTTCTGCGCCCGCAAGTCGTTACGCAGCCCGTTGGTCATGGCCCACGCGGCCGACTTGCTCATGGCGTAGACGCCGAGCAGCGGGCCGTTGACCCAGCTGGCGATCGACAGCACATTCAGCAGCGCCCCGCCGCCATTGGCGGCCAGCACCGGCGCGAACGCCTGCGCCACACGCAACGAGCCGAAGAGGTTGGTGTCCAGATGACGCTGCGCGGATTCAATGCTGCCCTCCGCCATGAATCCGCCGATGGCTGCGATGCCGGCGTTGTTGATGACGAGCGTCACGTCCGAGGCATGCGCTGCAGCGGCCGCCACGTCTTGCGGATTCGTCACGTCCAGCTTGATCGCTTCGACGCCCGCCAAGGTGACGGTCGACGGATCGCGTGCGCCGGCATAGACCTTGCGCGCACCGCGGGCCAGCGCCTCGCGGGCAAAGGCCAACCCTAAACCGCGGTTGGCGCCGGTAATCAAAACCACTGCATTCTTGAGATCCATGATGGGATGTCCTTGGGGGGTAGATAGAGCAACTGGTGTTGGCTAAATATGATGATCATCATATTTACGGCCGGTAAAAAGACCGCGCAATGCGGCCTTGGGATGCAGTTCGGGTCAGGCAGACGGGGCGTTGGCCTCGCGGTCGTATTGGTCCAGGATGGCGTGGCGGGCAGAAGCCAGCACCGCGCGCCCTTCGGGGTTGTCGCCCAGCGCCCGGGCCAGCTGCAACGCGCCCACGAGCGTACTGGTCACCGCTGCGGCGGCATGCTCGCCTGCTGTTGCCGGCAGCGCCTGCCGCACGGCTTCCATCAAGCGTTGCACACGCACGGCCGAGGCTTCACGCACTTCGGACGACTGGCGCGGGATCTCGGAAGCCAGTGCCGACACCGGGCAGCCCCCTTCACAACCTTTCAGATGCGCCTCGCCCAGATACGCTTCAACCCAGGCGCGCAAGGGGCTTGCCCCGTCGGCCCGGCGTTGCTCCATGCTCTTGGACATGCGCGCCGCGCCATCGCGACCGGCGCGTTCCATCGCGGCGGCCAGCAAGGCATCCCGCGACGGGAAATGCGCGTAGAAGCCGCCGTGGGTCAGCCCAGCCTCTTTCATGACGTCGGCCACGCCGACGCCCGCATAGCCCTCGCGACGAATCGCACGCGCCGCGGCGTCGACGATGCGTTCGTGAGAAAGCGCTTTACGGGAGGATGGGCCAGGCATGGTCGGGAATCCGAAATATGATGATCATCATATTAATCCCGCAAAAAGACCCCGTGCAAGAAAAATACGGGGTGAATTTGTAACGCGGCGATGCAGGCACGGCGCCTAGCGCCAGGCCTCCGGCTCGACACTGACTTCGCCCTTGTCGGCCGAAAAGTAGACGATGCCGTCCGATATGTTGGCGTTCAGCTGCATCGTGCGCTCGGCCAGCTTGGCGAGCGCGCGGGTCTGGTCCGACGGCAGGTTGATGACCTTCAAGTTACGGGTGCGCTCGAGCTTGTTGCGCACGCCGTCCCACCAGATCTTGCTGGCCGACCCGCCGTAGCAGTACACGATGACTTCATCGGCGCGGCCACAGGCGCGCAAGATGCGGCGTTCTTCGGGCTGACCCACTTCGATCCACAGCTTGACCGCGCCGGTCAGGTCCTTGACCCACAAGTCGGGCTCGTCGGTGTCGCTCAGGCCCTTGGTGAACGCCAGTTCTTCCTGCGCATGCAGGGCATAGGCGACCAGGCGAACCATCAGGCGCTCGTCGGTTTCCGAAGGATGGCGGGCGACCGTCAGCGAATGGCTGCCGTAGTAGTGGCGGTCCGTATCGGCGACGTTGAGTTCGGCCTTGTAGATGGTGGCGCGCAGGGCCATAAGGAGGGATCCGTTGAAGGGTGATGCGAATTGCGTGAAGGGCGCAATGATAACGCTTGGGGCTGGGGGGTGTGTTTTGGGGGGCTTCGTGAGTGGGTCTGTGTGCTGGCACTTCGTCGGTCGCTTGTCGGCGTGGGGGGCAGGGGCGCTCGCGCCCACGATTGCGGTCCGGCGCGCCGGCGCCGGACTACCCCGTCGTCATCGTCGTCCGCCTTCGGCTCCCTTCCGATTCCCTCGGGCGCATCGAGGTTGCTCGCGCCCCTGCCCCCCACGCCGACAAGCTGGCTCTGTCCGGGCCTGGTGCGCTGTTGGAGCCGTGGTCGGTGTCGAGGCTTGCGGGGCC
>NZ_JBYOKH010000044.1:0-56190 GCF_057799415.1 Achromobacter sp. 18P8.1.1
CCAGCAGGGGGCCGGCCGGGGCGGCGGCCGCCCCCTCCACGCTGATCGAGCGCGGGCGCTACCTGGCGCTGGCGGGCAACTGCATGGCCTGCCACACCAGCCGCGGCGGCAAGGCGTTGGCCGGCGGCACGCCGATCCCGACGCCGTTCGGCACCGTGTACGGGCCGAACATCACGCCGGACGACAAGACGGGCATCGGCACCTGGACCGCCGACGATTTCTGGCAGGCCCTGCACAACGGCAAGTCCAAAGACGGCACCTTGCTGTATCCGGCCTTCCCGTACACCGAATACACGCGCGTCACGCGCGCCGATGCCGACGCCCTTTATGCCTACCTGCGCAGCGTGGCGCCCGTCAGCCAGCCCAACCGCCCACCCGAACTCGACTTCCCCTACGACCAGCGCGCCTTGCTGGCCGCGTGGCGCGCGCTGTACTTCAAGCCGGGCGTCCAAGAGCCCGACGCGGGCCAGTCGGTGCAGTGGAACCGCGGGCGCTACCTGGTGGAAGGGCTGGGGCATTGCGCCGCCTGCCATACCCCGCGCAACAGCCTGGGGGCGACGCGTTCGTCCGAATCGCTGACGGGTGGCGTCATTCCCGTGCTGGACTGGTATGCGCCGCCGCTCACCAACGACATGCAGACGGGCATGGGGCGCTGGACGGCGGCCGATATTGCAGCTTTGCTCAAGACCGGCATTTCGGCGCATTCCAGCGCCAGCGGCCCGATGGCCGAAGTGGTGCTGGGCAGCACGCAGCATCTGACGGACGACGACGCGATGGCGATCGGCGTGTACATCAAATCGCTGCCGGCCACGCCGGCCTCCACGCAGCGGCAGAAGGTGGCGGCGGCGCCAGCCGCGATGGAGCTGGGCAGCAAGATCTACGAACAGCAGTGCGCGCAATGCCATCAGGCCAAGGGCGAGGGCAGCGGCACCGCCTGGCCCGCGCTGGCGGGCAATCCCACGGTCACGGCGCCGTCGCCGGTCAACGTGATACGCATGGTGCTCGACGGCGGCTATGCGCCGGCAACGGCCGCCAATCCCCGGCCGCACGGCATGCCGCCGTTCGGGCAGATCCTGAACGACAACGATATCGCCATGCTGGTGTCCTACTTGCGCAATAGCTGGGGCAACGAGGCCGGCGGCGTCACCGCGCTGGAGGTCAAGCGGGCGCGGGCGGCATCCACGTTGAATTGACGCCGGGCTAGCTAGATCGGGCGGCGCGCGCGCAAGCTTGCCGCGCCAGTTCGCCCAGCACGCGGATAGCGGTGTCGTGAGCGGCGTCCCAGGGGTGGCCATAGTTCAGGCGCAAGGCGCTGGCGAACTGGCCGCTTGCCGAAAATATCGGGCCCGGCGCGACGCTGATGCCGCGCGTCAGCGCATCGCGGTGCAAGGCCAGCGCGTCCACCGCGGCGGGCAGTTCCAACCACAGGAAGAATCCTCCTTGCGGACGCGTCACGCGCGTGCCGGCCGGGAACTCTCGCGCAATCGCGTCGGCCATGCGCTCCTGCTGCGCCTGCAACGTTTCGCGCAGGCGGCGCAGATGGCGGTCGTAGCCGCCTTGTTCCAGGTATTCGGCGATGGCGCCTTGTGCGGGGCCGGAGGCGGACAGGGTGGAGGTCAGCTTCAGCCGCTGCACGCGCTGCGCATAGCGGCCGGCGGAGGCCCAGCCGATGCGGTAGCCGGGCGCCAAGCACTTCGAGAACGACGAGCAGTGCAGCACCAGCCCCTGCTTGTCGTAGGCCTTGGCGGGCACGGGCCGCGCGGCGCCGAAATACAGTTCGCCGTAGACGTCGTCTTCGACCAGCGGGATGTCGTGGCGCGCCAGCAATTCGACCAGTTGCCGCTTCTTGTCGTCGGGCATCAGGCTGCCCAGCGGGTTCTGGAACTGCGTCATCAGCCAGCACGCTTTGGGCGCATGCCGCTGGATGGCGGTTTCCATCGCGTCCAGGTCGATGCCGGTGCGCGGGTGGGTCTGCACTTCCAGCGCCTTCAGCCCCAGCCGCTCCAGCGCCTGCAAGGCGCCATAGAACGTGGGCGCTTCCACGATGACGGTGTCGCCCGGCTGCGTGACCGCTTGCAGGCACAGGTTCAAGGCCTCCAGCGCGCCGTTGGTCACGACGATATCGCTGGCGGGCACATTGATGCCGCCGATCAGGTAACGCAGCGCGATCTGGCGGCGCAGGCCGGGATTGCCGGGGCTCAGGTCTTCGACGGTATCCAGCGGGTTGTGGCGTTTCAGGTGTGAGGCCATCGCTTGCGCCAGCCGCGGCAGCGGAAACAGCAGGGGCGAGGGGAAGGCAGAGCCGAGCGGCGTCACGTCGCGGTTGCGCACGGAACCCAGGATGTCGAAGATGCGTTCGCTGATTGCCAGCTCGGTGGAGTCACCGCCGGGGCACGACGCCCCGGGTTCAGGCGGCAGGGATTCCGCGGGGGCGTGGACGTAGTAGCCCGAACGCGGCTGGGCGCGAATGAGGCCCTGGGCTTCAAGCAGGTAGTACGCCTGGAATACGGTGGAGGGGCTGACGCCGCGCGCGGCGCAGGCGTCGCGCACGGACGGCAGCTTGTCGCCCACGCGCATCACGCCGTCGCGGATCGACTTGGCGATCTCGGCGGCAAGTGTTTCGTACAGGCTCACGGTGCCGCGTGGCGACGCGCGTTCATTTGCTGCTTTGCAGGATCGCCATGGCTTGGCGTTCCATGAACTCGCCCAGCGTATCGATCCCGCGCAGCTTGAGTATCGTGTTGCGCACGGCGGCCTCGACCAGCACCGCCAAATTGCGGCCGGCGGCCACTTGCAGCATCACCTTGCGCACGGGCAGGCCCAGCATGTCTTGCGTGATGTCCTGCAGGGGCAGGCGTTCGAACTTGTCTTGCGCGGTGGCGCGCACCAGATGCACGATCAGCTTCAGTCGCATCTTCCGGCGCACCGAGGTCTCGCCGAAGATGGTGCGGATGTCCAGCAAGCCCAGGCCGCGCACTTCCAGCAGGTTCTGCAGCAGCTGCGGGCAGTGGCCTTCGATCATGTTGGGGGCGGTGCGCGAGAACTCCACGGCATCGTCGGCCACCAGGCCGTGTCCGCGCGAAATCAGTTCCAGCGCCAATTCGCTTTTGCCCAGGCCAGATTCACCGGTGATCAGCACGCCCAGGCCCAGCACGTCCAGGAAGACGCCGTGCACGGTGGTGGTGGGCGCAAGCTTCTTGCCCAGGTAGATGCGCAGCAGGTCGATCAGCTGTGCGGCCGCGACCGGGGTGGACAAGAGCGGCACCTGATGCTGGTCGCATTGGTCGATCAGGTCCTGCGGCGGCGTCAGGCCGTCGGCCAGCAGGATGGCGGGCACGCCGCCAATCAGCAGCTCGTCCATGTGGTGCATGCGGCGACGCAGGTCGAACCGCGTGTAGTACGCCAGTTCTTCCTGCCCGAACACCTGGATGCGCGACGGGTGGATCAGGTTCAAGTGGCCGACGAGGTCGGCCGCCGCCATGCCGTCATCGGGAATCGCGCGGTCAGCGGCGCCTTGGCCCGAGATCCAGTTGAAGGGGATTTTGTCGGCGTTGTCGTCGACGAGTTCCTGCACCGTGAGCATGGCAGCGTTTCCGCGGAGGGGTCAGAGTTGGCCGGTCGTGAGCATCTTGTGGACGATGGCCGGGTCGGCCTCCGTAGCCAGGGCCTCGCGCAATGCCTTGTTGGACATGAGTTGAGCGAGTTCGGCCAGGATGTCCAAGTGCTGCTGGGTGGCCGTTTCCGGCACCAGCAGGCAGAGCAGCATCGACACCGGTTGCCCGTCGGGCGCGTCGAAGGTGATGGGCTGCGCCAGGCGGATGAATGCCGCCAGCGCCTGCTCCAACCCCTTCACGCGGCCGTGGGGAACGGCTACGCCCTGCCCAAGGGCAGTGGAGCCAAGACGTTCCCGGGCAAACAGGCTGTCGAACACGAGCGCGCGTGCCAAGCCATGGTTGTTTTCAAAAAGAAGGCCAGCTTGTTCGAACGCCCGTTTCTTGCTCGTGGCGAGCATATCGAGCACGACGTTGCCGGCGGGTAGGATGCGCGACAAATGATTCATCGGATCATTATATGGTTATATGACGCAGTGCAATAAATTGGCCTTGCGCCGCGCCCATTGCGTGGGCGGACGACGGCACGGCAAGAGCGACAGCATAGACTGATCACGCGGGATTGTGGGCATTCCAGGGGGCAACGCGGTGTCCAAATGGCCGGATTCGGCCCGAAATGCCGGAAAACGACAACGCGCCTGCGATTCGCCGGAACAACCGGGAATTCGGGGACAAAGCTTCGTGGGGAGTGACGCGGGAGGGGTAGTGCGGGGAGTTTGCCGATGCCCCGGCTGGACTGACGTCTAGCGGGACACCGGGACTTAGGCAGGATTTTTACAATCGCTGTTTAGCTTGATCGCTCAGGGCGAGTGATCATGAAGCGCATTACTGCTGGGGTGGCGAGAGGCTCGCCGCTTGCCGCTTCACGGACTCCGCTGAGTGACTTCGTACCTTGTCCTTGTGCTTGATGACCTGACGGTCGACTTTGTCAGCAAGAAGGTCTATGGCTGCATAGAGGTTTTCATCGGTTGCTTCACAATGAATGTCCTTACCGCTTAGACGCATGGTGATTTCGGCTCTATGCCGCAGGGGCTCTACTGAGAGCATGACCTGGGTATCGATGACGTGATCGAAATGCCGCAGCACTCGCGCCAATTTGTTCATGACATATTCCCGGATTGCCGGGGTGACGTCGAGGTGACGACCGCAGATGCTCAGGTTCATAGTGTGCTCTCCTTCTAAAAGAGAAAAAAGGGTGCGCAAAATGCGCGGTGAGGTCGTTAGGCGTTCTCCTTGATTGGGTGGCTTCGTTAAGTACTAGTGTATAGACTCGGGCCGATAAAACAAGCTGACCTAGCGCAAGAACATGGCATTTTTATGGCGGAGTCCTTGCCCCTTGCCCGAGAGAGGGCTAGGGGTCTTCCCCAGGTGCCTGTTACATGCGGAAGTGCTCGCCCAGATAGACGCGGCGCACGGCCGGATCGCCCACGATTTCGTCGGGGTGGCCGTCGGTCAGCACCTTGCCTTCGCTGATGATGTAGGCGCGGTCGCAGATGCCCAGCGTTTCGCGCACGTTGTGGTCGGTGATCAGGACGCCGATGCCGCGGCCCTTCAGGAACCGCACAATGCGCTGGATTTCGATGACGGCGATGGGGTCGACGCCGGCAAAGGGCTCGTCCAGCAGGATGAAGCGCGGGCTGGTGGCCAGCGCACGCGCAATTTCGACGCGGCGGCGTTCGCCGCCCGACAGCGAGATGGCGGCATTGCTGCGGATGTGGCCGATCTGGAGCTCTTCCAGCAAGGACTCCATCTGCTCGTTGATCTTGGGCGTGGACAGCGGGCGGCCGTCCTCGCCGACCTGCAATTCAAGCACGGCCCGGATGTTCTGTTCCACCGTCAGGCGGCGGAACACCGAGGCGTCCTGGGGCAGGTACGACAGGCCCATGCGCGCGCGCTTGTGGATCGGCATAGCGGTGATGACCGAGCCGTCGATTTCGATGCGGCCGGCGTCCGCGGGCACCAGGCCCACGATCATGTAGAAGCTGGTGGTCTTGCCGGCGCCGTTGGGGCCCAGAAGGCCCACGACTTCGCCGCTGACCACGGACAGGGAGACGTCCTGCACCACGGTCCGGCCGTTATAGGTCTTGCGCAAACCGGTTGCGCGCAGGCTGCCCTGCTTGACCCCCGAGGGGGTGGAGGTCACGGGGGTCGGCACAGAAGGTTGGTTCATCGTGGCTGCGAGTGGTGTTGCGTGGGGAGCGGCTTAGCGCCCTTTCTTGGCGGCTTGCTGCTTGCGGCATTCGGCGACTGCCGCGTCCGACTTGGCGCGCGGTTCGGCAACCGAGCGGACCCGGCCTCCCGCTGCAGCGGAATTGGGGCCACCCTGGGCCTCGTACGTGCCGGTTTTCTCGTTGTAGCGTACCCGTTCGCCGCGAATGGTGTCGAACGGTTTCCCACAGACGTAACGGATGACGACGGCTTGGCCGATCAGGTCAAAGGTGCTCTTGGTGCCGTCGTATTCGGCGCGCAGGCCCTTGCCTTCGATCAGTTCGAAGGTCTCGGGGCGCTCCTGGCGGATGGTCACGACCTTGCCCTTGTTGGCGGTGGCCGTGCCGTATTGGCCGCCCTGGGCGTCCTCGTGCATTTCCAGCGTGTCGGAGGTCAGGGTCATCAGGCCGCGCGTCATGTTGACGTTGCCCGTGAAGACGCTTTGCTTCTTCACGTCGTCGTAGTGCAGGGTGTCCGACAGGATCAGCGTGCTGGGCTCCTCGGCGGGGGTTGCCGCCTTGCTGGCGCCGGCCGCGGGCTTGGCGGCGGCATCCTGCGCGTGCACCGGCGCAAGCACCGATGCCGTCAGCAGGACGGCGCCAATCAGGCGGGTCGTCGGGGCAAGGAGAATCCGGAGGTCGGTCATGGTTTCTTCTGGTCAGGGTTGTTGGCGGGTATCTCGGTCCGGCGCTGTTGCTTGCCTTCGGAACCGGCGATCTCGACGTCCGTCGACGCGGATACCTGCAATTGGCGTGTTTTGTTGTTGTAGTGCATGCCCTTGCCGTTCATGCGCGAACGGCCTTTGATGACTTCGGCGGGCAGGTCGGTAAAGACCACGTCATCATCGGGCAGGATAATCAACTGCTGGCTGCGCACGTCCAGCATGTCGTTGTTGGCGTCGGGCTGGCGATGCACGTGGGCGTCGCCGTTCATGACGATGCGCTTGCCGCCTTGCTCCATCACGGCGGTCTTCGAGACGCCCACCGTGATCGGGTTGGCTTCGCGCTGGCCCACCGCGCGGGGCGCGGTGATGTGGTACGAATCATCGTCCGGGAAGTGCTCGGCGTACTCGCCTTCCAGGCGGTTGATGGGGCGCCCCGACGGGTCGGTACGCAGCATCACGAAATTGCGCGACCACGCGTCCATCTCGTGCGTGAGGCGCCGCGGCGGGTCCACCTGGATGGCGCGCTGCGCGTAATCGGCCGCCCACCACGAACTGGTGACCAGCACCAGCAGGAGGAACAGCGCGATCAGTGAGGGGAAACGTTCTTTCATCAGGTTCGCCGCAAAGGCGTATGCGTATTCAAGAGGATCATTGGATGGCGCCCGGGCCTAGCAGGCCTGGGGCCGCCAGGAACGCGCCCAGGCGTCCTTGCGAGGCCAGCAGCAGGTCGCAGCATTCGCGCACCGCGCCGCTGCCGCCGGATTGCGTCGATACCCAATGCGCCGCCTGGCTGACGTAGCCCGGGGCGTTGGGCACGCTGGCGGCGAAGCCCGCGCGCTGCATGGCCGGCAGGTCGATGATGTCATCGCCCATATAGCCGGTCTGGTTCAGTTGGACACCCAGGCGCTGCGCAAGTTCTGCTAGGGCGGCGCCTTTGTCGCGCACGCCCTGCGTGACTTCCGCAATGCCCAGCTCCGCGGCGCGGCGCGCCACGATGGGGCCAGAGCGGCCGGTCATCAGCGCCACCGTCAGCCCGCCTTCCATCAGCAGGCGCAGGCCGTGGCCGTCCAGTGCGTTGAAGCGCTTCTGCAGTTCGCCGCTTTCGCCATAGTAAAGGCTGCCGTCGGTGAGTACGCCGTCGACGTCGAACACCATCAGGCGCACGGCCGCGGCGCGGTCGCGCACGGTGGCGGGGATACGGGCAAGGACCAGCGCTTCGGCCGGGTGAGTCACGGAAGCAGGAAGATTCATAGTCATACCACTTTAGCGGCCATCAGATCGTGCATGTGCAAGGCGCCGAGCAGCGCGCCGTCATTGTCCAGCACCAGCATATGGTTGAGCCGTTGTTCGTCCATTTGCTGGGCGGCCTCGACGGCAAGCGCGTCGGGGTTGATGCTGCGTGGCGACCGGGTCATGCCCGCCTCCACGGTCAGACTGCGGATATCGCCGTGCCGGGCGATCAGGCGGCGCAAGTCGCCGTCGGTGAAGATGCCCAGCGGGCGGTGCTGCGCGTCGGTCACGACCGTCATGCCCATGCCCTTGGCGGACATGACTTCCAGCGCCTGGGACACGGGGGTGCCGGCCAGTACGATCGGCAGGGCGCTGCCGTGGCGCATCACGTCGCGCACGTGGGTGAGCAGGCGGCGGCCGAGGGCGCCGCCCGGATGCGACCGCGCGAAATCCTGCGGGCCGAAGCCGCGGGCTTCCAGGCAGGCGACCGCCAGGGCATCGCCCAGGGCGAGCGCGGCCGTGGTGCTGGCGGTGGGCGCCAGGTTCAGCGGGCAGGCCTCCTGGGCCACGCTGCCGTCCAGGTGCACGTCGGCCAGCAGCGCCAGTTCCGATTGGGGGTTGCCGGTGATCGCCACCAGCTTGGCGCCCATGCGGCGCGCCACGGGCAGGATGGTCAGGAGTTCCTGCCCAGCGCCCGAATACGAGATGGCGATGACCACGTCATCCTGCGTGATCATGCCCAGGTCACCATGGACGGCCTCAGCGGCATGCACGAAAAAGGCGGGCGTGCCGGTCGAGGCGAACGTCGCCGCGATCTTGCGGGCGATATGGCCCGTCTTGCCGATGCCGGTGACGACCACGCGTCCGCGGCACGCCAGCAGCAGGGCGACGACCTGGGTGAAGGTGTCGTCCAGTCGCGCGGACAGGTCCAGCAGACCCTGACTTTCGATTTGCAGCGTTCTGCGCGCAGATGCCAGCGCGGTGTCGGACGATGTGGTGGGATGATCAGTCATGCGGCGATTTTAATATCAGTATGCGGGTTTGCCCCCGGCAGGGGCGTATGGCATCCTGGCGGCTGTTTTCAACGGCTTTCAATCCTTCTATCCAGGCCCGCTCCATGTCCAGCATTTCCAGCCCCGTCCTTGGCACGCCCCTGTCCCCCTTGGCCACCCGAGTCATGCTGCTCGGATCAGGCGAATTGGGCAAAGAGGTCATCATTGCCCTGCAGAGGCTGGGCGTGGAAGTCATTGCGGTGGACCGGTACGCCGACGCGCCGGGCCATCAGGTGGCGCATCGGGCACACGTGGTTTCGATGACCGACGCGGACGCCCTGAAGAAGATCATCGAACAGGAACGGCCGCACGTTATTGTCCCCGAAATCGAGGCCATTGCCACCAGTTTGCTGGTGGAACTGGAAGCCGCCGGCGTGGCGCGCGTCACCCCGACCGCCCGCGCCGCCCAGCTGACCATGAACCGCGAGGGCATCCGCCGCCTGGCGGCCGAGACCCTGGGCCTGCCTACCTCGCCCTACAAGTTTGTCGATACCGAGGCGGAATTGCGCGCCGCTATCGATGGCGGCATCGGCTACCCCTGCGTCATCAAGCCGGTCATGTCCTCGTCGGGCAAGGGCCAATCCGTGATCAAAAGCGCGGATGACGTGGCGCAATCCTGGCGCTACGCCCAGGAAGGCGGCCGGGTTGGAGGGGGCCGCGCCATCGTCGAAGGCTTCATCCGCTTCGACTACGAAATCACGCTGCTGACCGTGCGCGCCCGCGGCGCCGACGGCAAGATCGAGACCCGTTATTGCGAACCCATCGGCCACAAGCAGGTCGACGGCGACTACGTCGAAAGCTGGCAGCCACACCCCATGTCGCCCGCCGCGCTGGCCCGCGCCCGGGAAATCGCCCTGGCGGTTACGTCCGACCTGGGCGGGCTGGGCATCTTTGGCGTCGAGCTCTTCGTGGCCGGCGACCAGGTCTGGTTCTCGGAAGTCAGCCCGCGTCCACACGACACCGGCATGGTCACCATGATCACGCAGGCCCAGAACGAGTTCGAACTGCATGCCCGCGCGCTGCTGGGGCTGCCGGTGGACACCACCCTGCGCCAGCCGGGCGCCAGCAGCGTCATCTATGGCGGGGTGGACGCCGCCGCGGTCACGTTCCACAACGTGGCCGAAGCGCTGACCGAATCCGGCACTGACATCCGTCTCTTCGGCAAGCCGGAATCCTTCGTGAAACGCCGCATGGGCGTGGGCCTGGCCGTTGCCGAGGACGTGGCGACCGCGCGCGCCAAGGCCAAGCGCGTATCCGCCGCCGTGTCGGTCAAGGCCGGCTGACGGCGGCGGGCCTGGCCCGTCCCCTTTAATTGCTGCCGGGGGCGCCGTCCTCCTTTACAGCCACCCGCCTCACAAGCCGGTGGCTGTCTGCATTGGGGCGCCTGCGGCGGTCATATCCGGTGGGTAACTTAGCCAGTGCGGCCCGCGGGGCGGGCTTGCGCCATTACCCCTGCGGGCAGTGTGGTTTGCGCTTTCTCACAGTTTGTTCGATAATTTCAGGAATTACTGAAAACGGTGTAACTGTGTATATCAGCCAAGCCGCTGTCCTGACCTGCTGGCGTCGATACTCATGGTTCTTACCCCCCAAAACGAACGTTTCGTGCTGCACTTTGGCGAAATGGGCAGCCGTTGGGGCGTGAACCGCACCGTCGGTCAGATCTACGCCTTGTTGTTCCTGCACCCTGAACCGTTGAACGCGGACGACATTGCCGAAACCCTCGGGTTTTCGCGTTCGAACGTCAGCCTGGGCTTGAAAGAGCTGCAGTCCTGGCGGCTGGTCAAGCTGATCCATCAAGTGGGCGACCGCCGCGACTACTTCGAGACGCCTAAAGACGTCTGGGAGATCTTCCGCATCCTGATGGAAGAAAAGCGCAAACGCGAAATCAATCCCACCCTTACCCTGCTGCGCGACACCCTGCTCGAGACCCCCTCGGGCCCCAACGACGCCTACGCGCAGCAGCGCATGACCGAAATGCTGGAGCTCATCGAACTGTCTTCCGGATGGTTCGATGAGGTTCAACGCCTGCCCCCGGAGACCGTACAAAAGCTCATGCGACTGGGTTCGCAAGTGCAGAAAGTGCTGGGCTTCGCCGGCAAATTGCGGGGCAAGAGCTAAATCCCCATGCGCCCCGATTTTTCAGGAAACCTCTATGAAGTTGTATCCATCGCCCGTAACATGGCGCGAGAGACGGCCTGGGAACCATGCCGGTTGCCGCGGCACCTCAACTGCTTGGGAGCGCCCCAATGATTGATCTCGACGTCGTAAATCTGTCGCGATTCCAGTTTGCCGCGACCGCGCTTTACCACTTCCTGTTCGTCCCTCTCACGCTTGGCCTGTCGTTCATCCTGGCCATCATGGAAAGCGTGTACGTCATGACCGGCCGCCCCATCTGGAAGCGGATGACCATGTTCTGGGGCACGCTTTTCGGCATCAACTTCGCACTCGGTGTCGCGACCGGCGTGGTGATGGAATTCCAGTTCGGTATGAACTGGTCCTACTACAGCCACTATGTGGGCGACATCTTCGGCGCGCCGCTTGCGCTTGAAGGGCTGATGGCCTTCTTCCTGGAAGCCACCTTCGTCGGCCTGTTCTTCTTCGGCTGGAACCGCATGTCCAAGGTCAGCCACCTGGTGGTGACCTGGCTGGTGGCGTTCGGCACGAACTTCTCGGCGCTGTGGATCCTGATCGCCAACGGCTGGATGCAGAACCCGGTGGGCGCGATCTTCAATCCCGACACCATGCGCATGGAGATGACCGACTTCGCGGCGGTGATCTTCAACCCGGTGGCCCAAGCCAAGTTCGTGCACACGGTCAGCGCGGGCTACGTTGCCGGCGCCATGTTCGTGATGTCGATCAGCGCCTGGTACCTGCTGAAAGGCCGTCATACCGACCTGGCCAAGCGTTCGATGGCGGTGGCCGCCAGCTTCGGCCTGGCCGGCGCGCTGTCGGTCGTGGTGCTGGGCGACGAAAGCGGCTACCTCACGACCGAACATCAGAAGATGAAGATCGCGGCCATGGAGTCCATGTGGCACACGGAACCCGCGCCCGCATCCTTCAACCTGATCGCGATCCCCAACCAGGCCGAGCGCAAGAACGACTTCGCCATCGAGATCCCGTACGTCATGGGCATCATCGGCACGCGTTCCCTGACCACGCCGCTGCTGGGCATCGACGACCTGATCCTGCGTGCCGAGAACCGCATCCGCGACGGCATGGTGGCCTACGAGGCCTTGCAGAAGATCCGCGCCAACCCCAAGGACACGGATGCGCGCATGACCTTCGACAAGACCTGGCCGGACCTGGGCTACGCCTTGCTCGTCAAGCGCTACCAGGAAGACATGAGCAAGGTCACCGAGGCCGACATCAAGAAGGCCGCGGTAGACACCGTGCCCAATGTGGCGCCGCTGTTCTGGGCGTTCCGCATCATGGTGGCGGTGGGCATGTACCTGATCCTGTTCTTCGGCGTGGCCTTCTGGCTGGCGTCGCGCGGCCGGCTGGACAGCCGCCGCGGCCTGCTCAAGGTGGCGCTGTGGAGCCTGCCGCTGCCGTGGGTCGCCATTGAAAGCGGCTGGTTCGTGGCCGAATACGGCCGCCAGCCCTGGGTGATCGAAGGCGTGCTGCCGACGTACTACGCCGCATCCGGGCTGACGATTGCCGACCTGGCGATCAGCCTGGCTATCTTCCTGGTGCTGTACACGGTCCTCTTGATCATCGGCGTGAAGGTGATGTTGCACGCCATCAAGGCGGGTCCGAAATCCGATGGGCCGGTGGCGGGCAACGCCGCCGCCGATCCTGTGCGCGCCGCCGTGCGCGCCTGAGGAGGAGAAGCAGATGGATACCCTTATTCCTTTTGACTATGGCACCTTGCGCGTGATCTGGTGGGCGCTGCTGGGCGCCTTGCTGATCGGCTTTGCCGTCATGGACGGCTTCGACCTGGGCGTGGCCGCCTTGCTGCCGGTGGTGGCCAAGACCGACGCCGAGCGCCGCGTGGTGATCAACGTGGTGGGCCCGGTGTGGGAGGGCAACCAGGTCTGGCTGATCACGGCGGGCGGCGCGATCTTTGCCGCCTGGCCGCTGTTGTATGCCGCGTCGTTCTCCGGGTTCTACCTGGCGATGATGCTGGCGCTGATCGCGCTGATCCTGCGTCCCGTGGGCTTCAAGTACCGCAGCAAGATGGAAGGCACGCGCTGGCGCAACAGCTGGGACGGTGTGCTGTGCTTTTCGGGCGTCGTGGCCTCGCTGGTGTTTGGTGTGGCGGTCGGCAACATCATTCTTGGCGTGCCCTTCACGTTCCAGGGCTCGGCGCTGCGCATGGTGTACGAAGGGCATTTCTACCAGTTGTTCACGCCGTTCGCCCTGCTGTGCGGGGTGCTGAGCGTGGTGATGCTGGCCATGCACGGTGCGGTGCTGCTGGCCTGGCGCACGGAGGACCCGATTTCGTCCCGGGCCCGCAATTGGGGGCGCCTGCTGGCCTTGCTGACGGTGGCGCTGTTTGTGGCGGGTGGATTCTGGGTGGCGGGCGGCTTGAGTGGGCACGTCATTACCAGCGCGGTTGACATGAAGGGCCCGTCGGACCCCATGCTCAAGACCGTGACCGTGCAGGCAGGCGCCTGGATGGCCAACTACGCGAAATGGCCGCTGATGTGGATCGCGCCCGCGTTGGGCGTGACCGGTGCGGTGCTGGTGCTGCTGCTGTTGAGCGTCCGGGCGCACGTCCTGTCGTTCCTGGCGTCCGCGCTGTCGATCACCGGCGTCATCCTGACGGTGGGCTTCTCGCTGTTCCCGTTCCTGATGCCGTCGTCGACCAATCCCCAAGCCGGCCTGACCGTCTGGGACGCGTCGTCCAGCCACCTGACGCTGTGGATCATGGTGATCGCGGTGGCCATCTTCCTGCCGATCGTGACGCTCTACACCGCGTGGGTGTATCGCGTGATGCGCGGCAAGGTCACCCATGATTCCGTGGGCGACACGCCCAACTCTTACTGATAAAGGAGCCTCCACCATGTGGTATTTCTCGTGGATACTCGGCTTGGGTCTGGCGTGTGCGTTCGCTATCCTCAATGCAATGTGGTTCGAGCTGCGTGAAGGGCATTCGCATGACCCGCGCGCCAGCCGTAGCGACGAGTGAGCGGCAGCGCTAGCACCCTCGAGCACGACCCGTCCGCCAGCCTGCAGAAACCGCCGCGCGAACAGTCGCGGTGGCTGATGGCGCTTGCCAAGGCGGCGAGGGTTCCGCTGATGGTGGCGGGCGCTGCGCCGCTGGTCAGCGGCGCCTTGCTGGTCGTGCAGGCCTGGCTGCTGGCCAGCGTGCTGGATGCGGCGATCGTCCGCCAGGCGCCGCGCCAGGAATTGCTGGCAAGCATCCTGGGTATCGCCGGGTTGATGCTGCTGCGCGCATGCATCACCTGGGCGGGTGAACGCGCCGGGGCGGACGCGGCCGAACGCATCAAGCGCCATGTGCGCCAGTCGCTGTTTTCCCGGTTGGTCGCAAACGGCCCCTATTGGAGCCGCAGCAAGGCGTCTGGCGAACTGGCCAGCGCAGTCGTGGACCAGGTCGAGGCGCTGGACGGCTTTTTCGCCAAGTACCTGCCTGCGATGGCCGCTGCCGCCATGCTGCCCGTGGCGTTTTCCGTGTTGCTGTTGCCCGTGGACGTGATCGCGGGCCTGGTGCTGCTGATCACCGCGCCGCTGATTCCGCTGTTCATGGCGCTGGTGGGGTGGGGCGCGCAAGGCGCCAGCCGCCGTCATCTGCGTGCGTTCGCCCGCCTGTCCGGCTTCTTCGCCGATCGCTTGCGCGGGCTGTCCACCCTGAAGCTGTATGGCCGCGCCGAAGCCGAGGCGGCTTCCGTGGTGGCCGCCAGCGACGCGCTGCGCCAGCGCACGATGTCGGTGCTGCGTATCGCCTTCCTGTCGTCCGCCGTGCTGGAGTTCTTCGCCGCGCTGGGCGTGGCAGGCGTGGCCGTATATATCGGGCTGACCTATCTGGGGTTCCTGGATGTGCGGTGGTCGCCCCTGACCTTGCAGGCGGGCCTGTTCTGTCTGCTGATGGCGCCTGAAGTCTATGCTCCGCTGCGCCAGTTCGCCGCGCACTATCACGACCGCGCCACGGCACTTGCCGCCGTCACGCAGATCGCGGTGCTCTTCGATGGCCTGCCGCAAGACGACGCCGCCGAGCCGACGCCCACTGGGCGCGGAACCGTCGTGCCGCCGGCGTCGGAAGCCGGCGCGCCCGTCGAGGTGACGGGCCTGCGCGTGACGGCGCCGGGGCGTGGGCAGCTGGTGCTGGCCGACGCCGCGTTGCGGCTGGTGCCGGGCGAACAAGTGGCATTGATGGGCCCCAGCGGCATCGGCAAGTCCACGCTTATTGAAGCCATTGCGCGGTTGCGGCCATTCGATGGCGACGTGCGCATCGACGGCGTGCCGCTGGGCGATTGGGACGAAGCCGCCTTGCGCCAGCGCGTGGCGCTGATCGGGCAGAAGCCGCAATTGCTGGCCGGGTCGATCGCCGACAACATCCGGCTCGGCCGGCCAGGCGCATCCGACACCGATCTGCGGGAAGCCGCCCGGCGCGCCTGTGTGCTGGAGTTTTCGGACGCGCTGCCGCAAGGCCTGGACACGCTGCTGGGCAGCCGGGGCCATGGCCTGTCGGGCGGACAGGCACAGCGCGTGGCGTTGGCACGCCTGTTTCTGCGGGACCCCGGGCTGATCCTGCTGGACGAGCCCACGGCGCACCTGGACGAGGCGACCCAGGCCCGGGTGCTGGATGAAATCCTGGAATTCTCCGCAGGCCGCACCTTGCTGCTTGCGACGCATGCACCCGTGGTGGCGGCCCGCTTCGGCCGCGTGCTGCGAGTAGCGGGCGGGAAAGTGGAAGACGCATGAAGAATCTGTTGTTGCTGCTGCCGCTGTACGCACGCCGGAAAAGCGGGCTTTTACTCGCATTGTTCTGTGCGCTGGCCACGGTGGCCGCGGGCGTCGGCTTGCTGGGTGTGTCGGGCTGGTTTCTGACGGGCGCAGCCCTGGCGGGGGCGGGCGGGGTCTTCAACCTGTTCGCGCCTTCCGCGCTGGTGCGCGGCTTGTCCTTTCTGCGCATTGTGTCGCGCTATGCCGACCGCGTGGTGGGCCACTCGGCCACGTTGCGCCTGCTGGCGGATCTGCGCGCCACGGTGTTCGGGGCGCTGATCCGGCTGACGCCGCGCCAGTTGGCGAAGTATCGCAGCGGCGATCTGGTGGCGCGCATGACGGGCGACGTCGACGCGCTGGATACGGTCTTCCTGTTCGTGCTGGCGCCGTTGGCCACCGCGATCCTGGGCGGCGCCGTGCTGACGGCGGTGCTGGGCATGTGGGTGCCTGCCGCCGCGCTGGCGTTTGCGCTGGCGTTGCTGACGGCCTGTGTGCTGGTGCCGGCATGGTTGCTGCGGGCCGCGCGCAAGCCGGGCGCCGCCGCCCAGGAAAGTGCGGCCGGCCTGCGTGCGGCTACGCTGGACGCGGTGGATGGTCACGCCGACATGGTGGCGTTGCATGCGCAGGCGCCCACCGCCGCGCATTTCGAACGGCTTTGCGAAGCCAGCGCGCTGGCGCGCCGCAGCCAGGCCCGGGTGGCGGCCCGCGGGCAATGGTTCCTGCAAGTCGCGGCCGGCGTTTCGGTGTTGGCATTACTGTGGTTCGGATTGGGGACGCATGAAGCGGGGCAGATCGAGGGACCCGTGCTGGTGGGTCTGCTGCTGGCCGTCATCGGCATTTTCGAAGTGGCGGGGCCCATCATGCGCGGCGCGTCCCGCATGGGGTCGGCCATGTCGGCGGCGGCGCGGATCCGCGAGGTGACGCAAGCCCAGCCCGACATGCAGGACGCGGCCACGGTACGCGCCTTGCCGTCCGCCGGCGCGCTGGAGTTGGACGGGGTGGTGTTCCGCTATCCGGCCCGGGCGGAGGGTGCGCGCCCGGTCGTCCTGGACGGCATCGACCTGCGGGTGGAGCCCGGCGAACGCGTTGCCATCGTGGGGGCCAGCGGGCAGGGCAAGTCCACGCTGCTGCATCTGATCCTGCGCCTGGAAGACCCGCAAGCGGGACACGTGCGCTTTGGTGGCTGCGACGCGCGCGATTGCGCGCAGGCGGACTGGCACCGGCGCATTGCCTTGCTGTCCCAGGACGCGCCCGTTTTCCTGGGCACCTTGCGCACCAATCTGCTGATCGGGGACCCGCAGGCCGACGATGCGGCCCTGTGGGGCGCGTTGGACGCGGCCAGGCTGGGCGATTTCGTGCGCGGCCTGCCCGACGGGCTGGACACCTGGGCGGGCGAGACCGGTTCGCAACTGTCGGCGGGCCAGGCGCGCCGCCTGTGCCTGGCGCGGGCGCTGCTGTCGCCGGCGGCGGTCATCGTGCTGGACGAACCTACGGCCGGCCTGGATGCCGCAGCGCAAGCCGACTTCTTCAACGACCTGGAACGCGCGGTGCGGGGACGCACCGTGGTGCTGGCGACGCACGCGGCGTTGCCCCCCGGCGCGGTCGACCGCTGCTATGAATTGCGCGGCGCGCAATTACATGACTTGTCACCGGCGGCAATCCTGGATTAAGCGCGGTGGCAAGGTTATAGTTCGCCTTGCTTCAATTCTTCAGGGCCGCCTTCCATGCAGACCGACAACGCCGAGTACATCCGGCGCACCATCCGCAGCGTTCCGGACTGGCCCCAACCCGGTGTCGTGTTCCGCGACATCACGCCGGTTCTGCAAGACCCGCGCGCGTTCCGGGTGTTGATCGATCTGTTCGTCTACCGCTATATGCGCCAGCGCCTTGACCTGGTAGCAGGCGTGGACGCGCGCGGCTTCATCGTGGGCAGCGTGCTGGCCTATGAACTGAATCTGGGTTTCGTGCCGGTGCGCAAGAAGGGCAAGCTGCCTTACCGCACCGTAGCCGAGGAATACTCGCTGGAATACGGCAATGCCGCCGTCGAGATGCACACGGATTCCGTGCGCACGGGCCAACGCGTGTTGCTGGTCGATGACCTGATCGCCACGGGCGGCACCATGCTGGCCGCGATCAAGCTGCTGCAGCGCCTGGGCGCGAACGTGGTCGAAGCGGCCGCCATCATCGATTTGCCCGACCTGGGCGGCTCGGCCAAGGTGGCCGCCACCGGCACGCCGCTCTATACGGTCTGTCAGTACGGCGACGCAACGCCGTAAGCGACCCCGATTGCAGGGCGTAGGATGGGTGGAGCGCGAGGGTTCTTAAGCAAGAACGCGGGTGCTCAGCGCGCGAAACCCATCAAGCAGCCTGTGCGTTGTAGCTGACGCTGCCAAGAACCCACCGCTGCTTGATGGGTTTCGCGCGCTGAAGGTCGGAGTTCTTGGCACCGAACCCTCGCGCTCCACCCATCCTACGAATCCGATAAGCGGGGCTGGATGAAGTCCAGGAACGCCTTGGTCTTGGCGGGCAGCATGCGCGAGGGCAGCAACGCGAACAGGGGCAGGGGCGTCAGGCTCCAGTCGGGCAGCACCCGCACCAGCCCTGCCTGCTTGATGGCGCGTTCCATTGCATCGAATACCAGCAGCGGCGTGATGCCCAGGCCCTGGCCGGCCAGGCGTCCCAGCATGCCCACATTGTTCGCCGACAGGCGACCGGACACTTGCACGCGTTCCACCTTGTCGCCCGAATGGAGCATCCAGAAGGATGATTCTTCGCGCATGGTCGGCCGCAGGCATTCGTGGTGCGTCAGGTCGGCAGGCACCCGCGGTTCGCCGTGGCGGGCCAGATAGTCGGGCGAGGCATACAGTTGGTGCGCCATCAGCACGATCTTGCGCGAGATCAGGCTGGAATCCGGCTGCTGGCCGAAACGCAGGATCAGGTCGAACGGATTGCTGATGGGGTCGATCGGGCGCATGCTCAGATCGAAATCGCATTCGATGTCCGGATGCTGCTCGCGGAATTCGCTGATGACGGCGGGCAGGAACAGCTGGGCGAGGCTCGTGGGCAGCGAGATGCGCAGGCGGCCCTTGGGCTGCACCGCCATGTCCAACAGCTGGTCGTGCGCAATGCGCGCTTCTTCCACAATGTGCCGGCAGCGTTCGAAATAGATGGCGCCGGCTTCAGTCAGGTCGATCTTGCGCGTGCTGCGGTTCAACAGGCGCATGCCGACGCTGCGTTCCAGTTCGCTGACGCGGCGCGAGAGCGTGGAGGTTGGAATATTCAAGGCTTCCGCCGCGTGGCTGAAGTTCTTGCGCTTGGCGACTTCGACAAAAAGCGCGATGTCGTTAAGCTGGATATCCATAGTGCCCTCTAAACTCAAATTTCCATTTCTGGCAGATTTGTATGATAAATGGAATTATTGTCCCGCCAGCAGAAATGTCTATTTATCCACACGGAACATCCCATGCCTTGGGTGGTGGGCACATGTTCCGTCACCCAGCTTGCTTGTAGCTGAATGCCTGCAAGGCTTGCGCTACCTTGCTCTACCAGGGGACTGCGCAATAATCGCGCAGATTGCATCGGATACATCGTGCAATTGTCCCATCGGTGAAAATATGTTCACCAAAATAAGGGTTTTTACTAGGCGCCAATCGCCAGATACTTCGTCCCAGCAATCAAACAGTCACATCGCACCTGCCAGCCTGGCAGAAGACGGTGTGCAAGGTTTAGGATGGAGTCATCACAATGAAAGCCCTAGCAACTGCACTTATGGTTACCGCAACCCTGGTTGGCATGACCGCCGCCCACGCCGATGGCAAGACGCGTGAACAGGTTCAACAAGAACTGCAAGCCGCCAAGGCGGCAGGCCAGGTCACGTTCGGTGAACTGGACTACCCGCCCGCCACCGCGACGCAAACCAGCATGACGCGCGACCAGGTTCAGCAAGAACTGCAAAGCGCCAAGGCCGCCGGCCAGGTCACGACCGCTGAACTGGACTACCCGCCGCGCGCCGCCGTGTCGCAATCGGGCGGCAAGACGCGCGAACAAGTCCGCCAGGAATTGGCCGAAGCCAAGGCCCGCGGCGAATACACCTTCGGTGAACTGGACTACCCGCCCAAGGGCAAGTAAGTCTCGCCCCGGGATGGTCACGAGAAACCCCTTGAGACGCCGAGGGGTTTTTTATTGCCCGCAAGGCAGTGCGGGCGGCGACACAGTGTGGCGTTTTTGCCGCAAAACTGTGCGCTCGCGTCAACAAGTGTTGTCGATGAATCCAGGCTGCCGAGCGGGCCGAACGCATCGGTTGTTCGATTTGCGAGCAAAGATTCATATTTATTTTCAAGGCGTTAACGCAGGTTTCCCGGCAAGGCGAAGGGTCGGCCGCGCGCGATTATCCCAACCATGGAAAGTAGTTCGTCGAAATCCGTGTTACTTCGGGTTGCCGCAAGCCGGACACTAGATTCAGTGCAGACGCCGCCTGCTGGTTCGCAGCGGCACGCGAAGGCCCCGTCGTTCGGACGGCGCGTTTGCGGCTGCCTTTCATCTCGCCATTTTGGGGACTTATATGAAGAAGACGCTATTGGCCGTCGCGTTGCTGGCAGGCTTTGCCGGCGCCGCGCAAGCCGCCGACTCCGTAACGCTGTACGGCTTGATCGACGCCGGTGTCGGCTACGAGCAGGTGAAGTTCAATGGGGTGTCGCAAAGCCGCTTCGGCGGTGTGCAGGGCGTGAGCAGCGGTTCGCGCTTCGGCCTGCGCGGCACGGAAGATCTGGGCGACGGCCTGCGCGCCGTGTTCACGCTGGAAGGCGGTTTCGGTCCCATGAACGGCAATTCGCTGCAGAACGGCCGCCTGTTCGGCCGTCAAGCCACCGTGGGCCTGGACAGCGATTCCTGGGGCCGCCTGGAATTCGGCCGTCAGACGAACCTGGCGTCGAAATACTTCGGTTCGATCGACCCGTTCTCGATCAGCTACAACACCGCCAACATGGGTACCACGTTCGGCAGCGCCAACACGATGCGCCTGGACAACATGGTCCTGTACCAAACCCCGAGCCTGAACGGCTTCAAGGTAGGCGTGGGCTACTCGTTCAGCGCGGACGACACGCTGACGGAGAAGACTAGCTCGACGGGCGTGGTCACTCCGGGTCAAACCGGCTTCGCTACCGGCAACAACAACCGCGTTCTGACGGCCGGTGTTCAATATGTCAACGGTCCGGTGAATCTGGCGGCCGCGTACGACCGATTCGACCCGACCAATGATCGCGCTGGCGGCAAGAATGCCGCACGCATCCAGGAATACATCATCGGCGGTTCGTACGACTTTGAAGTCGTGAAGCTGGCTGCTGCTTTCGGCCAGACCCGCGACGGCTGGTTCGTGGGCCAGAACATGGGCACCACGCCCGCCGGCATGAACAACCTGGGTTCGTTCAAGCTGGCTGACGGCTTCCGCGCCAACTCGTACCTGATCGGCGCCACCGTGCCGCTGGGTCGCCACGCCATCTTCGGTTCGTGGCAGCGTGCGACGCCGGGCAACGACAAGCTGACGGGCGACGACGCCACGTTCAACGTGTACAGCCTGGGCTACACCTACGACTTCACCAAGCGCACCAACCTGTACGCGTACGCCTCCTACGGCGACAACTACGCGTTCCAGCACGATGCGCGCGACACCGCCGTCGCGATGGGTATTCGTCACCGGTTCTAAGCGGCAACGCGCCCGGTCGGACCTTGCTGAATGCGCGGCTTATCTCCGTGAGCCGCCGAGTGACAGCGAGCCCCCCCTACATGGGTCCGGTCGATCGCGCTTGACGGTCAGAAGGGAAGGGCCTCCGCAAGGAGGCCCTCTCGCATTGGGGCGGCGGTGGGATGCCTGGCGCCGCTGCTACAGGAACAGCTTGTAGGCGGGGTTGTCGGTCTCGTTCCAATGCGGATAGCCGAGTTCGGCCACGAACGTGCGGAACTGCTTCTTGTCGGCCGCCGGCACCTGGATGCCGATCAGGATGCGGCCGTAGTCGGCGCCCTGGTTGCGGTAATGGAACAGGCTGATGTTCCAGTCCGGGTTCATCGCGTTCAGGAAGCGCATGAGCGCGCCCGGGCGTTCCGGGAACTCAAAGCGGTAGAGCAATTCGTCGCGCGCCAGCGCCGAACGCCCGCCCACCATGTGGCGCAGGTGGGTCTTGGCCATTTCGTCGTGCG
The DNA here is from genome assembly GCF_057799415.1 of Achromobacter sp. 18P8.1.1. Classification (NCBI taxonomy): domain Bacteria; kingdom Pseudomonadati; phylum Pseudomonadota; class Betaproteobacteria; order Burkholderiales; family Alcaligenaceae; genus Achromobacter; species Achromobacter sp. 18P8.1.1. The sequence goes on from NZ_JBYOKH010000044.1 coordinate 21,864, forward strand.
TCAGGTCCAGCGTGTCGAACCCGTGGCGGCGGAAGTTCGCGGCAATCTTGTCCGGTTCGGTGGCGGACGACACCTGGATGCCGACAAAGACGTGGGCGCGGTCCGCATCCGAAATGCGGTAGTTGAATTCCGTCACGCTGCGTTCACCCACCAGTTCACAGAAGCGGCGGAAGCTGCCGCGCTGTTCGGGCATGGTCACGGCGAAGACGGCTTCGCGCATTTCGCCCACTTCGGCGCGTTCGGCCACGAAGCGCAGGCGATCGAAGTTCATGTTGGCGCCGCAGGCGATGGCCACCAGCGTCTTGCCCTTCAGATGGTGTTCGGCCGCGTACTGCTTGGCGCCGGCAACCGCCATGGCGCCTGCCGGTTCCAGCACGCTGCGGGTGTCCTGAAAGACGTCCTTGATCGCCGCGCAGATCGAATCCGTGTCCACCACGACGAAGTCGTCGACGTACTTGCGGGTCAGCTTGAAGGTTTCAGCGCCCACCATCTTGACGGCGGTACCGTCCGAGAACAGGCCCACGTCGTTCAGTTGCACGCGTCGGCCGGCGCGCACGCTGCGCAGCATGGCGTCGGAGTCCTCGGTCTGCACGCCGATGATCTTGATCTCGGGCCGCAACTGCTTGATGTAGGCGGCCACGCCGGAGATCAGGCCGCCGCCGCCGATGGCGACGAAGATGGCGTCGATCGGGCCCGGATGCTGGCGCAGGATCTCCATGCCCACCGTGCCCTGGCCGGCGATCACGTCGGGGTCGTCGAAGGGGTGGACGAAGGTCAGCTTTTCTTTCTTTTCCAGAATCTGCGCGTGCGCATAGGCGTCGGTGAAGCTCTCGCCCGCCAGCACGACCTCGCCGCCCAGCCGGCGCACCGCGTCGATCTTTACCTGCGGGCTGGTCGTGGGCATGACGATGACGGCGCGGCAACCCAGGCGGCTCGCGGCCAGCGCCACGCCCTGGGCGTGGTTGCCGGCCGAGGCCGCGATGACGCCGCGATTGCGCACGGCGGGCGTCAGGTTGGCCATCTTGTTGTAGGCCCCGCGCAGCTTGAAGCTGAAAACCGCCTGCGTGTCCTCGCGCTTGAGCAGAACCGTGTTCGAGATCCGCTGGGACAGCTGGGGCGCTATTTCCAGCGGCGACTCGACCGCGACGTCATAAACCTTGGAAGTCAGGATGCGTTTCAGATAATCAGTGGACATGGACCGCGCGTAGGGACAAGAGTGGGGACGTGGGCACGATTATTGCAGGGAAAGGCCCCAATCGTTTCCGACCTGGGTACTCTTGCGCGCGGCTACACTCGCTCATCATGGAAGAAAGCCTCTTATCTGCTGTTCACTGGCTCCTGGGGATGCTGGCACTGCCCTCGGTGGGCTTGTCGGCCATCTTCACGGTGTCGCTCGTTTCCGCCACGCTGCTGCCGCTGGGCTCCGAACCCGCGGTGTTCGGCTACATCAAGCTGTCGCCGGACATGTTCTGGCCGGCCGTCCTGGTGGCCACCGCCGGCAATACCGTGGGCGGCGCAATCAGCTACTGGATGGGCCTGGGTGCCGAAAAAGCGGTCGAACGCTGGAAAGAGGCGAAGGCCCCCACGCCGCACCCGCAAAGCGGGCTTGCTGCCCCCCAAGGGGGCGTTCTCCCCTTGGGGCGGCCCGGCGGGGAGAATCATCCCCACCCGCACCCCGACGCCACCGAAGGCGGCCGCATGCGCGGGCGGTGGAACGAGCGCGCGCACGACTGGATCCACCGGATGGGTCCGCCGGCGCTGCTGCTGTCCTGGTTGCCCGCAGTCGGCGACCCGCTGTGCGCGGTAGCCGGTTGGCTGCGCTTGCCCTTCTGGCCATGCGTCGTCTATATGGCGATCGGAAAATTCCTGCGCTATCTGGTCATGACCGCCGGCCTGCTGTGGTTCTTTCCCGGCCAACTCTGACACTGACACCACACTTAAATGGGGACGGATAATCGCCGTTTCCTGCTGCTTTTGGCCGGCTTCCTAGGGGTATTTGGGGTCAAGTCCGCCCGATGGCATAAAATAATTTTTTATGGGCCCCTCTTGCCGCCATGAACGCCCCACTCGCTAGCCACATCTTGAACGGGGCGATGCCGCCCGCAGCACCCGCGCGATTGCGCGAAATTCCCTACAACTACACGTCGTTTTCCGACCGCGAGATTGTCGGCCGGTTGCTGGGCGAAGACGCCTGGAGCCTGCTCGGCGACCTGCGCGGAGAACGCCGTACCGGCCGCTCCGCCCGGATGCTGTACGAAGTGCTCGGCGACATCTGGGTCGTGCGCCGCAACCCGTACCTGCAGGACGACCTGCTGGACAATCCCAAGCGCCGCAAGCAGCTCATCGACGCCTTGCATCACCGCTTGGGCGAGATCGATCGCCGCCGCGAGCCGGGCTCCCCCACCGAGGAAGGCCACGATCCGCATCGCGACGAAAAAGTCGTCGGCCTGCTGGGCCGCGCCCGGTCCGCCATTGCCGCGTTCGAAGGCGAGTTCGACCAGACCGCCATGATGCGCAAGCAGGCGCAGAAGGTGCTGGGCCGCATTACGGCGCGCGACAACATCAAGTTCGACGGCCTGTCGCGCGTATCCCACGTGACCGACGCCACCGACTGGCGCGTGGAGTACCCCTTCGTGGTGCTGACGCCGGACTCCGAAGACGAGATCGCCGCGCTGGTCACCGCCTGTATCGAGCTGGGCCTGACCATCGTTCCGCGCGGGGGCGGCACCGGCTATACGGGCGGCGCCATCCCGCTGACGTGGAAGTCGGCCGTCATCAATACCGAAAAATTCGACAAGCTGGGTAAGGTCGAGTCCTGTATTTTGCCCGGGCTCACGGAGCCCGTGGCCGTCATCCATGCCGGCGCCGGCGTGGTGACCAAGCGGGTGTCCGAAGCGGCCGAGGCCGCCGGCTTCGTGTTCGCCGTGGACCCGACCTCGGCCGAAGCGTCGTGCGTGGGCGGCAACATCGCCATGAACGCGGGCGGCAAGAAGGCCGTGCTGTGGGGCACCGCGCTGGATAACCTGGCCTGGTGGCGCATGGTCGATCCGGACGGCAACTGGCTGGAAGTCACCCGCCTGGAACACAACATGGGCAAGATCCATGATGTGGAGATGGCCCGCTTCGAACTCAAGTGGTTCGACGGCAAGGGCAAGCCCGGCGAGCGCCTGCTCAAGACCGAAACGCTGGAAATCAAAGGCCGCGTGTTCCGCAAGGAAGGGCTGGGCAAGGACGTCACGGACAAGTTCCTGGCCGGCCTGCCGGGCATCCAGAAGGAAGGCTGCGATGGCCTGATCACGTCCGCGCGCTGGGTGCTGCACCGCATGCCGCGTCACACGCGCACGGTCTGTATGGAATTCTTCGGGCAGGCGCGCGACGCCATCCCGTCGATCGTCGAGGTCAAGGGTTACCTGGACGGCGAAGGCCGTGCCCGCGGCGCCATCCTGGCCGGCCTGGAGCATCTGGACGAACGCTACCTGCGTGCGGTGGGCTACGCCACCAAGAGCAAGCGGGGCGTGCTGCCCAAGATGGTCCTGATCGGCGATATCGTGGGCGACGACGATGACGCGGTGGCCGCTGCCGCCAGCGAAGTCGTGCGCCTGGCCAACACGCGCCACGGTGAAGGCTTTGTGGCCGTCAGCCCCGAGGCGCGCAAGAAGTTCTGGCTGGACCGCTCGCGCACCGCCGCGATCGCGCGCCACACCAACGCCTTCAAGATCAACGAAGACGTCGTGATTCCGCTGCCGCGCATGGGCGAATACACGGATCACATCGAACGCATCAACATCGAACTCTCCACCAGCAACAAGTTGAAGCTGCTGGGCGCGCTGGACGCGTACCTGTGCACACCGCTGCCGGTGGGGAAGGCGGACGACGCCGACATCGACGGCACCCGCGCCGAAGTGCTGGCCGAGCGCACGCGTCAGGCGCTGGAACTGCTGGGCGCCACGCGCCAGCGCTGGCAATGGCTGCTGGACAACCTGGACCTGCCGCTGGCCCAGGCGCTGCCGGAACTGCAGGCGCTGGGGCTGGGCGACGTGCATGCCGCGCTCTCCGAGCGCCTGGCCGCGCAACCCGGCGCCCGCGTGTTCGACATCGTGCAGGACCGCACGATCCGCGTGTCCTGGAAGGTGGAAGTGCTGCCCGGGCTGCAGCGCGCGTTTTCGGGCGCGGCCTACAAGAAGATCGTCGATGAGCTGGTCGCCATCCATGGCCGCGTGCTGAAAAGCCGCGTGTTCGTGGCGCTGCACATGCATGCCGGCGACGGCAACGTGCACACCAACATCCCGGTCAACTCGGACGACTACGAGATGCTGCGCGAGGCCCATCAGGCCGTCGACCGCATCATGCAGATTGCCCGCGACCTGGATGGCGTGATCTCGGGCGAACACGGCATCGGCCTGACCAAGTACGAATTCCTGACCGAAGCCGAACTGGCGCCGTTCCAGGACTACAAGCGCCGCGTCGACCCCAACGGCCACTTCAACGCCGGCAAGCTGATGCCGGGCGCTGACTTGCGCCATGCCTGGACGCCCAGCTTCAACCTGATGGGCCACGAGTCGCTGATCATGCAGCAAAGCGACATCGGCGCCATCTCGGATTCCATCAAGGACTGCCTGCGCTGCGGCAAGTGCAAGCCCGTGTGCGCCACCCACGTGCCGCGTGCGAACCTGCTGTATTCGCCGCGCAACAAGATCTTGGCCACGTCGCTGCTGGTGGAAGCCTTCTTGTACGAAGAGCAGACCCGTCGCGGCGTCAGCCTGAAGCACTGGGAAGAATTCGAAGACGTGGCCGACCACTGCACCGTCTGCCACAAGTGCTACAACCCCTGTCCGGTCGACATCGATTTCGGCGACGTGTCGATGAACATGCGCGCCGTGCTGCGCCGCATGGGACGCAAGTCGTTCAACCCGGGCACGGCCAGCGCCATGTTCTTCCTGAACGCCAAGGACCCGGCCACCATCAACGCCACCCGCAAGGCGATGGTGGGCGTGGGCTACAAGGTCCAGCGCGCCGCGCACGACCTGTTTTCGGGCCTGGTGAAGAAGCAGACGGCCAAGCCGCCCGCCACCGTGGGCAAGCCGCCGCTGCGCGAGCAGATCGTGCACTTCGTGAACAAGAAGATGCCGGGCGGGCTGCCCAAGCAGGCCGCGCGCAAGCTGCTGGACATCGAAGACGCGAACTACGTGCCGATCATCCGGGACCCCAAGGGCACCACCGCCGATACGGAAGCGGTGTTCTACTTCCCGGGTTGCGGCTCCGAGCGCCTGTTCTCGCAGGTCGGCCTGGCTACGCAGGCCATGCTGTGGCATGCGGGCGTGCAGACCGTGCTGCCGCCGGGCTACCTGTGCTGCGGCTATCCCCAGCGCGGCAACGGCATGACGGACAAGGCCGAACAGATCATCACCGACAACCGGGTGCTGTTCCATCGCGTCGCCAACACGCTGAACTACCTGGACATCAAGACGGTGGTGGTCAGCTGCGGCACCTGTTACGACCAGCTGTCGGGCTATGAATTCGACAAGATCTTCCCCGGCTGCCGCCTGATCGATATCCACGAGTACCTGCTTGAAAAGGGCATCAAGCTGGAAGGCGCCAAGGGCGTGCGCTACATGTATCACGACCCTTGCCACACGCCGATGAAGCTGCAGGAGCCCATGAAGACGGTGCGCGCCCTGGTGGGCGACGACGCCATCAAGAGCGACCGCTGCTGCGGCGAATCGGGCACTCTGGCGGTGAGCCGGCCGGACATCTCCACGCAGGTGCGTTTCCGCAAGCAGGAAGAGCTGCTCAAGGGAGATGCCGCGCTGCGCAGCGACGGCTTTGCCGGCGACGTGAAGGTGCTGACCTCGTGCCCGTCGTGCCTGCAAGGCCTGTCGCGCTATGAAGGCGACACCGGCATGGACGCAGACTACATCGTGGTCGAGATGGCGCGCCACATCCTGGGCGAAGGCTGGATGGAAGAATACGTGAAGCGCGCCAACGCGGGCGGCATCGAGCGCGTTCTGGTGTAGGCGTCACGCCGCTTTCACACCCCCTGCGCCACGCGGTGGCGCAGGGCGGACGATCCCTTTTTTCCCCATTTCGCCGACTCTTGAAGTCGGCGAAATTGCTCCCATCATTGGTCCTGAGGCGATCAGACCTGCGGTCGCACTAGCCGCGATTGCGTCGTGTCCTGATCTGTCCCTTTCCACTCGGGAGACCAACATGAGCAACTTTCCATTCAGCGATAGCGGCTTCGCGTCGGCCTTCGACGCCATTCAGGAACATATGGGGCGCGTCTTGCGCAGCGCCGGCGTGCCGGCGGCCTTGCGCGCCACCCCGCAAGCCTTGTTCCCCCCGGTGAATGTCGGGGTGTCTGGCGACTCGGTCGAAGTGGTCGCCTTTGTGCCAGGCATGCAGCCTGACGACCTGAACGTCACGCTCGAAAAGCGTGTGTTGACCATCAGCGGCGAACGAACCCCGCCGGCATTGCCGGAGAACGCCCGCTATTACGCGCGAGAACGGGCAGTCGGCCGGTATACGCGGGTGATCGAGCTGCCTGCCGACGTGGATCCAGACCAGGTGCAGGCGCGCTACACGGACGGCTGCCTGGCCATCTCGATCAAGCGCAAGGAGTCGTCCAAGCCGCGGGTCGTACCCGTGCAGTAAGTTCCGCCAACCGCATAAGGAGTACCGATCATGAATGAACGTAAAGATCTCACCGTGACCGCGGACGACTCGGCCAAGCGCGAAGACAGGGCAGTCACCGTGCCCGCCGTGGACGTCTATGAAGACCCGCAAGCCATCACGCTGGTGGCGGACCTGCCCGGCGTGTCCAAAGAACGGCTGCACATCAACGTGGAGTCTGACGTGCTGGTGATCGAAGGCGAGGCATCTGTTGCGACGCCGGGAGATCTGCAACTGGTGTTGGGCGAACTGCGCGCGCCTGTGTTCCGGCGCGCGTTCCGGCTTGGCCAGGAGTTCGACCGGGCGCAGATCAACGCCAGTCTGAAGCAGGGCGTCCTGACGCTTCGCATTCCGCGTGCGCGCGAGGCGCAGGCCCGGCGCATCCCCGTCACGGCGGACTGACGCCGGCGTCTCGCCGGCAGGCACAAAAAAAGCCGCGGCCCCAAAGGGCTGCGGCTTTTTTCCTAGGCCGGTCGGGCAGCGGCGCGATCACTCCAGCTTGATGTTCGCCTTCTTGATCACGTCGGCCCAGGCGCTGCGTTCCTGCTCGGCATAGGCCTTGAAATCCTGCGCCGACATCGGCATCGGGATCACGCCCATGTCCAGCATCTTCTGCGACACGGCCGGGGTCTTGAGCGTGGCGTCCAGGTCGGCCGACAGCTTCTTGACCACCGCTTCCGGCACGCCGGCGGGGCCCACCAGGCCCTGCCAGGCGTAGGCCGTGAAGTTGGCCACGCCTTGCTCGGCCATCGTCGGGGTGTCGGGCAGCACCGATACGCGCTCGGGCGTGGCGGCTGCCAGGACGCGCAGCTTGCCGGCCTTCACGTTGGGCAGGCCCGAGGCCAGGTCGATGAACATCACGTCCACCTGTCCGCCCAGCAGGTCCTGGATGGCGGGGGCGGCGCCCTTGTAGGGCACGTGCAGCAGGTTGGCGCCCGTGCGCTGCTTGAAGAGTTCCAGCGCCAGGTGGTGGGGCGAGCCCGCGCCGGCGGAGGCTGCCGTCAGCTTGCCGGGTTCCTTCTTGGCGGCGGCCAGCACGTCGTCGACCGTCTTGTAGGGCGAGTTGACGTTCACGGCGAGCAGCAGCGGGAACTTGGCGATGCCGCCGATGTAGGTGAACTTGGCCGGGTCGTAAGACAGCTTGGCGTACAGCGACGAGTTGAACGCCAGCGTGCCGGAATCGGCCGTGCCGATCATGTAGCCGGTGGGTTCGGATTGCGCGATGGCGGTGGCGCCGATGATGGTGGCGGCGCCGGGGCGGTTTTCGACCACGATGGTTTGGCCCAGGGGCTTTTCCAGGCCGCTGGCAACCGTGCGGGCGACGACGTCGGTGCCGCCGCCGGCCGGGTAGGGCACGATCCAGCGGATGGGCTGCGTGGGCCAGGATTGCGCGGAAGCGGTGGCGGCGGCCAGCGACAGGGCGGCCAGCGCCACTAGGCGCCGTGCGGGGTTCTGCATGGGGTGTCTCCTCGTGCGGGGTCTGTATTGAGCGCGACGTCGGCGGCGTCGTGTCTTGCGCCGTCGGTCTGCGTCGCTATTTTTGCGACGCTATTATGCCTCGCGCGCCCGCCCGAATGGGGACCTTGTGCCCCCCGGTTTTCCCGCAGTGCACCACGCCGCCGGCTACTGCGGATCGGGGTAGGTGCGCGCGCCGAAGATGGCCGTGCCGATGCGCACTTCGGTGGAGCCTTCTTCGATCGCCAGTTCGAAGTCGCCGCTCATGCCCATCGACAGGCGGTCCAGCGAGATCCCGGCGATGTCCTCGTCCCGCAAGCGGTCGCGCAGCTGGCGCAGGGCGGAAAAGCACGCGCGCACCGCCTCGGGATCGGGGGAATTCACGGCCAGCGTCATCAATCCTTTCACCTTCAAGGTGGGGAATTCGGTGGCGATGCGGCGCAGGAAGGCAGGCACGTCTTCGGCGGCCATGCCGAATTTGCTGGGTTCGGTCGAGGTTTTCACCTGCACCAGCACGTCCAGCGTCCGGCCTTCGTTCAGCAGCCGGCGGTGCAGGGCTTCGGCCAGGTCGGGGCGGTCCAGCGACTGGACTTCGGTCGCGTCGCGGGCGGCGTCCTTCGATTTATTGGTCTGCAGGTGCCCGATCAGCACCCATTCCAGGCCTTGGCCCGCCAGCGCCGCGGCCTTCTGGCGGATCTCTTGCGTCTTGTTTTCGCCGAACCGGTTCAGGCCCAGCGCCATGGCTTCGCGGATCGCGTCCACATCGAAGGTCTTGCTGACAGGCAGCAGGACGACGCTGCCGGGCGCGCGTCCGGCGCGCGCGCACGCGTCGGCGATGCGTTGCTGAATCTGGGCAAGGCGCCCGGCCATGGTGTCTTCGACGGTCATGCAGCTCTCTTGCTGGAACAGGATGTCCCATAGTGTAGGACTCTTGCAGGATCGTTTCGCCACACTGGCCGCTTTCGCCGTTGACCCTGCGTAATCGCCAGGCTTAGAATTTACCGAGATTTGTTTATATTTCAATGTTCTATGCCCTCCCGGCGCCGCCCCTCGGGCGACACGGTCTCCCACCTTTCCAGTCCCCCGCCATGTCCAGCGCTGCGCCAGAATACGCCTTTGCCACGCCTTTCCTGAATCCCCCCGCATCCCCCATCCGATCGCTCATGCCCTACGCCATGCGGCCGGGCACGATTTCGCTTGCGGGCGGCTACCCCGCGCAAGAGCTGTTCGATGTGGAGGGCCTGTCGATCGCGTCGACGCAGGTCCTGGCCCGCCTGGGTGCCTGCCTGCAATATTCCAACATCGACGGCCAGGTCAGCCTGCGCCACGAACTGGCGCGCCTGTCCGCCGCGCGCGGCCTGCAGTGCAACGCCGACACGGAACTGATGGTGACGGGCGGATCGCAGCAGGCGCTGGCGCTGCTGACCCGCGTGATGCTGCAACCCGGCGACCATGCCATCATCGAGTCGCCCGCGTTCCCGAATTCCGTCCAGGCGCTGCGCTATACGGGCGCCACGGTGCATACGGTGCCCTCCGGCCCCGACGGCATCGATGTGGACGCGCTGGATGAACTGGCGGCCCGCATCAAACCCAAGATGGTCTGCGTGGTCGCGTCGTTCTCGAATCCTTGCGGCGCCACGCTGACGCGCCAGCGCCGCCTGCGCCTGCTTGAGTTGGCGGTCAAGCACCGTTTCCTGATCGTGGAAGACGACCCGTACAGCGAACTGCGTTTTGCCGGCGAAGCGGTGCCGCCCATCGCGGCCCTCGCCGAAGGCGAAGCCCGCCACTGGGCGGTGTACCTGGCCAGCATGTCCAAGACCATGGCGCCCGCGCTGCGCATCGGCTGGCTGGTCGCGCCGCCCGAGATCCGCCGCCGCTGTGTTGGCGCGAAGGCGGCCGACGACATGGCCTCGTCCGCATGGATCCAGGAAACGGTGGCGCAGTACCTGGCCAACGGCCGCTATGAAGAGCACGTGCCGCGCATCCGCGCCGCCTACGGCCTGCGCTGCGACGCGATGGCCGAGTCCCTGGCCCGCGAGCTCAACGGCCGCATCAGCTTCAGCAAGCCCGAAGGCGGTATGTTCTTCTGGGCGCGTCTGACGGGTGAGGTGGACGCCACGCGCCTGTTGCCGTACGCCATCGAGCACGAAGTGGTCTACGTGCCGGGCAAGGCCTTCTACGCCAATGCCGACCAGGCCGATCTCTTCGCCATGCGCATGTCGTTTGCCACCATGAACGAAAGCCAGATCGCCCAGGGCATGGTCCGGCTGGGCCGCGCGCTGGAAGCTTGCGAAGCCAACGAACCCGTCTCGATCTCGCTGGCGGCGTGATCGTGGCTTGACCGCGGCCAAGCCCGGCCGCGCAAGCCTTGGTTATGCTGGGAACCTGTCCGCCGGCGCCCGCATCCGGGTGTGGGCGGATATACCTAAATAAGCGCTTGTTATTTGGCGCGGGCGCTTCATGTCTATAAGCTTCTCGCCTCGGCGCGTCCCCGCGCCCGGCATAACAGGAATCCAGGTCATGAACATTGCAAAAGGGTTGGTGGGCGCGGCGCTCTTGATGGCGGCGGCGCAAGGCGCGCAGGCGGCAACACTGGACGTCGTGCGCCAGCGCGGCGCGGTGGCGTGCGGCACGACCACGGGCTTCGCGGGCTTCTCGGCGCCCGATGCGCAAGGCAAATGGCAAGGGCTGGACGTGGATCTCTGCCGCGCCATCGCCGCGGCGGTCTTTGGCGATGCCGACAAGATCAAGGTCGTGCCGCTGAATTCGCAGCAACGCTTCACTGCGCTGCAATCCGGCGAAGTGGACGTGCTGACGCGCAACACCACCGTGACGCAGCAGCGCGACACCGCGCTGGGCATCATCCACGCCGGCATCAACTTCTACGACGGCCAGGGTTTCCTGGTGCCGAAGTCGCTGGGCGTGAAGAGCGCCAAAGAGATCAACGGCGCCACGATCTGCCTGCAGACCGGCACGTCCAACGAGAACACGCTGGCCGACTGGGCGCGCGCCAACAACGTGACGTACAAGCCGGTGGTGATCGAGACGTTCAACGAAGTGGTCAACGCGTTCGCCGCGGGCCGCTGCGACGTCTTTTCCACGGACGCATCGGGCCTGGCTTCCATCCGCATCTCGAAACTGCAGAATCCCGACGACTACGTCGTGCTGCCCGAGATCATCTCGAAAGAGCCGCTGGGCCCCTTCGTGCGCCAGGGTGACGACACGTGGCTGAACATCGTGCGCTGGTCGCTGTCGGCGATGATCGAAGCGGAAGAATACGGCGTGACGTCCAAGAACGTGGACGAACAGGCCAAGAGCGCCAACCCCAACATCAAGCGCATCCTGGGCGTCACGCCCGGCGGCGGCGCCAACCTGGGGCTGGACGAAAAGTGGGCCTACAACATCGTCAAGCAGGTGGGCAACTACGGCGAGAGCTTCGAGCGCAACGTGGGCCAAGGCAGCCCGCTGAAGATCAAGCGCGGCCTGAATGCGCAATGGACGCAGGGCGGTTTGATGTACGCGTTGCCGATCCGTTGAATACAAGGCACGGCCAATATCGGTAGGATGGTGAAGCGCGCGGATTCGTCGGCAAGGATCGCCGCCGATCGCGCGCAACCCATCATCCCCGCCGGTACACCTGCGCGATCTTCACGAAGGCGCTGCGCAATTCGCGTGTGCCGCCCTGAAGGATCACGGGCCGTCCCCGGTGGGTGAACACCACCAGCCGTTTCGAGAACAGCATGGGCACGAAACGCGCGTAGCGCACGTCTTCCCACGCGACTTCGCGGCGCGTGAACCAGGTCTGGCGCAGGCCGCGGTCATCGATGGTGGTGATCGACGTCTGCATGTGCCAGGACACGAACAGCAGCCCCACGAAGCACAGCACCACCACCACCGCCAGCACGGTATCGAACGGCTGCGCGGGCGCGCGGATGGCGGTCGTCACCACCTGCACGCCCAGCACCGCCAGGATCACCCAGGCCAGGATGCGTACCCAGTCGGGCCATGCCTGGCCCGACAGCGGCAGCGGGCCGATCTCGCGCAGGAGCGCGGCCCGGTCTTGCTCGGCGGGGGCGGTGTCAGGCGAGGTCATGCGGCCCGTTTGGCGGCGATTGCGTTGCCGGCACGGCTGGAACCCTTGCGGTTCAGGTGGGCCGACATCCATTGGCCGATATCGACCACGGCGTCGAAGTCCACGCCGGTGTCGATGTCCAGCCCGCGCAGCATGTACAGCACGTCTTCGGTGGCGACGTTGCCGGTGGCGCCCTTGGCGTAGGGGCAGCCGCCCAGGCCGGCGACCGAGGTGTGGAAGATGGAAATGCCGGTTTCCAGCGCGGCCAGGATGTTGGCCAGCGCCTGGCCGTAGGTGTCGTGGAAGTGGCCGGACACGCGAGCCGGGTCGACCACGCGCGTCACCGCCGCCATTACGTCGCGCACGCGTTGCGGCGTGCCCACGCCGATGGTGTCGGCCACGTCGATCTCATCGACCTGCATCGCCAGGTAGCGTTGCGCCACGTCCACCACCGATTCCACGGGAACGTCGCCCTGGTACGGGCACCCCAGCGCGCAGCTGATGCTGCCGCGCACGCGGATGCCGGCTTCGCGCGCGGCTTGCACCACCGGTTCGAAGCGGGCGATGGATTCGGCGATGGAACAGTTGATGTTCTTTTGCGAGAACGCTTCGCTGGCGGCGCCGAAAATCACGATCTCGTCCGCGCCGGCGGCCAGTGCGCCTTCAAAGCCCTTCATGTTCGGCGTCAGCACCGAATAGATCGTGCCGGGACGGCGTTCGATGCGTGCCATCACGTCTGCGCCGTCGGCCATCTGCGGCACCCACTTGGGCGACACGAACGAGGCGGCTTCCACATTGGGGAAGCCCGCCGCGGCCAGGCGGTTGACCAGTTCCACCTTGATGTCGGTGGGCACGAATTCCTTTTCATTCTGCAGACCGTCGCGAGGCGACACCTCGACGATCTTCACGCGGGAGGGCAAAGCCATGTCTCTTCCTGGTTCGGTATTGGGTGACGCAGCGCGCAAGGCTGCGGCGCTTGCGCCAATATTAGCGCCATCGCGCGGCACTTCGCTTGCACGGGGCGGGGGAATGCGGCCCTACTTCAGGCGCTGATAACGGCCGTCGTCCAGACGGGCGAGGCGGCCCTGCAATTCCAGTTCCACCAGCTGCGCTTGCAGGTCGCCGGTGTCGAGCGTCAAGCGCGCCTGCAGGGTATCGAGATGCAGCGGGTCGAAGCCCAGCGCCTCGAGCACGGGGTGGGCGGGCAGCGACGCTTCGGGCCGGGGGGCGCCGCGCACGCCGGGCATCGGGCCGCCGCCCAGCTCGTCGGTAATGTCGGCGGCCGTCTCCACCAGCTTGGCGCCTTGGCGAATCAACGCATGGCAGCCGCGCGACAGCGGCGAATGGATGGAACCGGGGATGGCGAACACCTCGCGTCCGCTTTCGCCCGCCAGCCGCGCCGTGATGAGCGACCCGCTTTGCTTGGCGGCTTCCACCACCAGCACGCCGCGCGCCAGTCCGGCCACGATGCGGTTGCGTTTGGGGAAGTGCGGGGGCAGGGCGCCCGTGCCCAGCGGAAACTCGGAAACCAGCGCGCCCTGCGCGGCGATGCGGTGCGCCAGATCGCGGTGGCGGGCGGGGTAGATGCGGTCGATGCCGGTGCCCATGACCGCCACCGTGCCCGCCCCGTCCGGGCCGGCGTCCAGCGCGCCTTCATGCGCCGCCGCATCGATGCCCAGCGCCAGTCCGCTGACGACGCGCCAGCCGTGCGTGGCCAGATGGCGGGCGAAGGCGCGGGCGTTTTCCTGGCCCCCGGGCGTGGCGTTGCGGGCGCCCACGACGGCCAGCGATGGGCCTTGCAGATAGGCCGGGTCGCCCGCCACATACAGCAGGATGGGCGGGTCGGCGATGGTCAGCAGGCTTTGCGGATAAGTCGGGTCGGCCAGCGTCAGGATGTGCCGGCCGGGGGCGCTGACCCATTCCAGCGCGCTGTCCACCTGGGCCGCCATGTCCTCAGGCATGGGCGCGGCCAACTGGCGCGCCAGCGCTTCGGGAACCTGGCGGACCAGCGCCGTGGCGCGCTGCGCGTAGATCTGTTCGGGCAGGCCGAGCGCGCCCAGCAGCATGCAGGCGGTGGCGGAACCGATGTTGGGTTCCAGGGACAGCCGCAGCCAGGCGGACAGTTCGGCGGAAGAATGCGTAAGCGGCATGGGGCAAGCGCGTGAAGCGTCGACGGGTGCGTGAGTGTCGCATGCGGGGCAGGCGACGCCGGGCGAGCGGGACAATACGCTCACACCATGCCCCCCGACGAGCGTCGCAATAAGTGGGGACGCAGCAATGCTCGCAATGCTCGACTTAGCCGAAAACTATTAGAAATCAAGACTCTAATGAATTAAACTCTTAGGTAAGCATTCAATCACTGGCGACACCCCTGCAATGGCTTTACTTCCTATCCTTCGCTACCCGGACCCGCGCTTGCACAAAAAGGCAAAGCCGGTAGCCGAAGTCGACGACCGCATCCGTCAACTGGTGCGCGACATGGCCGAGACCATGTATGACGCGCCGGGCGTCGGCTTGGCCGCGACCCAGGTGGACGTGCACGAGCGCGTCGTCGTGATCGACGTGTCCGAAGACAGCAATCAGCTGCTGACCTTGATCAACCCCGAGATCACCTGGCGCAGCGACGACCACAAGATCTACGAAGAAGGCTGTCTGTCCGTGCCCGGCGTCTACGACGAGGTCGAACGCGCCTCGCGTATCCGCTGCAAGGCGCTGGACATCGACGGCAAGCCTTTTGAATTCGAAGCCGACGGCCTGCTGGCCGTGTGCGTGCAGCACGAACTCGACCACCTGGAAGGCAAGGTCTTCGTCGAATACCTGTCCAACCTGAAGCAGAACCGCATCAAGACCAAGCTGAAGAAGGCCGAGCGCGAAGCGCTGCGCGACTGACGGGAATTCCCTCGTCCTACCCGCCGAGGGGCGGCTCCGGCGGACCGGCAAAGCCGGATCCGCGGCGCCCCGGAATCCACTTTCATTCTTAGTTCTTCATCTCATGCGCCTAGTCTTTGCCGGCACGCCGGAATTCGCCCGTATCGCCTTCGACGCCTTGCGGGCCGCGGGCCACGACATCGCGCTCGTCATGACGCAGCCCGACCGTCCTGCCGGGCGCGGGCTGAAGCTCACGCCCAGTCCGGTCAAGCAGGCCGCGCTGGACGCGGGCATTCCCGTCGCCCAGCCGCGCAGCCTGCGCCTGGACGGCCGCTATCCCGATGAAGCCGCCGAGGCTCGTGCGCTGCTGGAGCAAGTCGCGCCCGACGTCATGGTGGTGGCGGCCTACGGCCTGATCCTGCCGCAATGGGTGCTGGACCTGCCGCGCCTGGGTTGCCTGAATATCCACGCCAGCCTGTTGCCGCGCTGGCGCGGCGCCGCGCCCATCCAGCGCGCGATCGAAGCCGGCGATGCGCAGACCGGCGTGACCATCATGCAGATGGACGAGGGCCTGGACACGGGCGACATGCTGCTGGAACGCGTGGTGCCCATCACGGGCGACACCAACGCGGCGCAATTGCACGACGCGCTGGCGCTGGCTGGCGGCGAAGCCATCGTCCAGGCATTGAATGCGCTGGACCAAGGCGGACTTTCGCCCACCAAGCAGCCGGAAGCCGGCGTGACCTACGCGGCCAAGCTGGACAAGGCCGAAGCCGCCCTGGATTGCACCCAGCCGGCCGAACTGCTGGAACGCCGCGTGCGCGCATTCAACCCGGTGCCCGGCGCCAGCATCCGCCTGCCCGGCTTGCCCGATCCGGTGAAGGTCTGGCGCGCGCAGGCACTGGCGACGCCCACCACGGCGGAACCCGGCCGCGTGCTGCGCGCCGATGCGTCAGGCATCGATATCGCCACGGGCAACGGCGTGCTGCGGCTGCTTGAATTGCAGAAAGCCGGCGGCAAGCGCCAGCCGGTGGACGTGTTCGTGCGCGGCTGGCAGCCGGACTAAGGCTTTACGGCTGGCGGCCGGCCAGCAAGTCCAGGTAGGCGCCCGACAGCAACTGGGTGGGCGCCACGCCCAGCCCGTCCATCAGGGTGCGGGCTTCTTCCATGCCGGCCGCGGCGCTTTCGCCGTCGCGCAGCACCACTTCCAATTCCAGGAATTCCCCCAGGCCTTCCACCCGGTCCAGATGGATGCGGGTGCGTCCGGCTATGAACACCGTCCGCTGCTTCTTCACGCGGCCGATCGCGCCGTAAGCGTGCGTGAGGGCTTCCCGCAAGGTGTCAGGCGAATCGGTTGGCGAGATGACGTAGAAGCTTTCCTTCGGGCCTGTATCGTCGGCGCGCTGGTAGAAGATCAGTTCGCCCGTGCCGTCGGCGAATGCGCGCAGCTTCAGCCGCCCATGCGTGCAGGTGAAGAAGGTGTCGTCCTGGGCGATGGAGACGGGCTCCTGCCCGGACAGCGCGGCGGCCAGGGGCTCGATGGCCGCCAGGCTGTCGACTTGCGCCTTGATTTCCACGTTGCGGGCCATGGGGCGTCCTTCGGTGTGGATCAATACAGCGTGCTGGCCGCGCGCGCAGGTTGTTCGCGGTCGTAGGTGGCGCCGTCGAAGGTACCGGCGGTGAGGTCGGACAGGATGCGGCCGACGCTGGGCAGCGCGCTGCGCGGCACCTGCGTCTCCGGGTCCCACAGGCGTGAGCGCAGCAGGGCGCGCGAGCATTGGAAGTAGACCGTCTGCACGTCGACGATCAGCACGGAGCGCGGCAGCTTGCCGTCCACTTCGAAGCGCGCCAGCAGGGCGGGTTCCACGCTGATGCGCGCCGTGCCGTTCACGCGCAGGGTCTCGCCCACACCCGGCACCAGGAACAGCAGCGCCACGCGGGGATCGGCCAGGATGTTCAGCAGGCTGTCGATGCGGTTGTTGCCGCGGCGGTCGGGCAGCAGCAGCGTCTTTTCGTCTTCGACCACGACGAAGCCGGCGGGGTCGCCGCGCGGCGAGGCATCCAGCCGGCCGGGGCCCGACGTGGCCAGCACCGCGAACGGCGCGGCTTCGATGAAGGCGCGATAGTGCGGATGCACGTGATCCACCTCCTTCTTCAGCGAGGCTTCGCCGGGCGAGCCATACAGCGCCTGCAAGGCGGCGGCGTCAGTGACAAGGTGGGCGGGATCGGTGTGCATGGCGGAGGTCCGGGTTCAGGCCAGGATGGCGGGCAGGTCGTCGACGGCCAGGAAGATCGCGTCGGGGCCGCGTTCGCGCAGGGCATCTACATGGTTATAACCCCAGGCGACCGAACCCACTTGCACGCCTGCTTTACGGGCGGCGTCGATGTCGCGCATTTCGTCGCCCACCAGCAGGAAGCGTTCGGGGGCAACTTCGTGCCGGCGCATCAGGCGGTCGATCTTGGCGGCCTTGCCGAACAGGTCGGTGCCGCATTCGTAGTCGTCGAACAAGGCGCTAGCGTCCGGGCCCAACACGCGCTGCACGTTTTCAATGGAGTTCGAACTGATCACCGCCAGACGCAGCCCGGCGGCCTTCAGGCGCGCCAGCACGTCGGGGATGCCGTCGAACAGATGCACACTGGGATCGATGTCCTGCATCAGCGTGCGCACGTGCGACATGATCGCCGGCAGCTTCCACAGCGGGATGCCCAGGTACTTCAGGATTTCGGAGGCCTCGCGGTGGCGCAGGTTTTCGCGTTCCGACAAGTCGATTTTGCGAAAGCCGTACTTGTCGGCCACGGTGTTCAGGATGGAATTGAACCAGGGCATGGTGTCCGCCAGGGTTCCGTCAAAATCAAAAGCTGCGATGTCGTATTTCAAGTAAGGATCCATTAGCCGGCTGAGACGGGGCTACAAGCCGTTGGGGTGAAGCAGATAGTGCACGACCGGTGCCAGCGCTTCAAGCGGCGGGGCGCTGGCCACGACGCGTGCGGCGTTCGTCCACGGGTAGTCCAGCGCCAGCAGCCAGCCGAAGACGGCGGCCATGTCGCCCGGGGGCAGCGTCACCATGGTTTCGATCGTGATGGTCAGGTCGGTGGCGCGGTAGGGTTCGGACTGGAATTTCCAGTCGTACCGGCCACAGCCCACGCGCACGTTGCCCGTGGCCTTTTCGGTCATGGCCACGATCCAGTCGCATTGGTAATCGGGCAGGCGGGCGCCCGACTCCGGCCGCGACAGGTAGAACGTGTAGACGTTGTCGTAGGTCTGGCCGAACTTGCGCACCAGCGTATCGGCGATCGCGGCCAGACCATGCGATTCAGGCGGGAAGGCGATGGCCTGCGTGCGCAGGGCCATCTTCAGCACGGCGTCGTCGGCGAACGCGCGCGCCATGTAGTGCGGGCGGTTCTCGTCCTTGGCGTGGAAATAGTCGCGCAACACGGACTCGGTGGAGGAAGGGGACAACGAATCGAGGATCATTGCGTAGGCTTCCGTTGAGGGCATGAGAGGGCGGTTTTACGCCTTGATGGGGTCGAACCACTTCGAGACATTGGGCGCTTCGTAGATCGCGTAGCGGTCCAGCAGGACGGCGGGGTCTTCTTCCACGACCAGCATGTCGCGGTGCTGGGGGCGGATAAACGCTTCGTCGACGGCATGGTCCACGAACTGCACCAGCGCATCGTAGTATCCCGCGATGTTCAGCAGGCCGCAGGGCTTCTGATGCATGTTCAGCTGCGCCCACGTCCAGACTTCGAAGAATTCCTCCAGCGTGCCGGCGCCGCCCGGCAGCGCGATGAATCCGTCGGCCTTCTGGATCATCATGGCCTTGCGCTCGTGCATATTCTGCACCAGATGGAGTTCGGTCAGGCCCAGGTGCGCCTGTTCCTTCTTTTGCAGCATCTCGGGAATCACGCCGATCACGCGGCCGCCGCCGGCCAGCACCTCATTGGCGATGACGCCCATGATGCCGACGACCGATCCGCCATACACCAGGCCCAGGTCCCGTTTGACCAATTCGCGGGCCAGCACGCGGGCCTGCTCGATGTAGTCCGGGCGGGTGCCGGGGTTCGAGCCGCAATACACGCAAATGTTCTTCAGAGTCATAAAAGGTCGGAGATTGCCTGTCCCGTTACAGATTGCGTCACGGGCATTTCGGGAAGCCGATAGTTTACGCAAGGTTTGCGCAGGGTTCCCGTGGCCCGTGCGGCATGGCTAATCGGGGGCAGGAGCAATGTTTGGACACAGCAAGATTGCCCATGATCGGTAGACTGAGTTGTTCGGTACGACTGGAAATCCAGCGTCGTAGTGCATTCACTAACCCGAGGAGCTAACGATATGGAACAAGCAACCCAAAACACCCAGAAGGCAAACCGTCCTTTCGACATGGACGTGAAGGCCATCCGTGCCAAGGCGCGCCAGGATATTGAATCGGGGGCTGTCACCGATAGCTACCGCGCGGACCGGCAGACGGTGCTGAAGCTGCTGAATGAAGCGTTGGCCACCGAGATCGTCTGTGTGCTGCGCTATAAGCGCCACTTCTTCATGGCCCGCGGCTTGAATGCGGAGCCGGTGGCAGCGGAGTTCGCCGAACACGCCATGCAGGAACAAGAGCACGCGGACCGCCTGGCCGAGCGCATCGTGCAACTGGGCGGCGAACCGAACCTGTCGCCCAAGGGCCTCCTGGAGCGCAGCCATTCGGAATACGTGGAAGGCGCCACGCTTGAAGAGATGATCAAGGAAAACCTGATCGCCGAGCGCATCGCCATCGACAGCTACCGGCAGATGATCGATTACCTGGGCGAACAGGACTCCACCACGCGCCGCATGCTGGAAGAGATCCTGGCGGTGGAAGAGGAACACGCCGACGACATGTCGGACCTTCTGGTCAAGCCGTAAGCAAGACGGCATAAAAAAACCCGGCCTCGCGAGGCCGGGTTTTCTCGTTGCAGTGGCGCCCAGCGCCTAGCTGCATCGATCAGATCGCGTCGCCCCAGAGGTCATACTCGTCCGAATCGGTGACGCGCACGCGCACCATGTCGCCCGCCTTCAGGGGCTTGTCCGAGCTGACGTAGACACAGCCGTCGATTTCCGGCGCGTCGGCGCTGCTGCGGCCCACGGCGCCGTCTTCGTCCACTTCGTCGATCAGCACGTCGATCTCGCGGCCGACCTTGCGGGCCAGGCGCGCGGTCGAGATCCCCTGCTGCAATTCCATGAAGCGTTCCCAGCGGTCCTGCTTCACGTCGTCCGGCACGGGGTTGTCCAGCAGGTTCGCGGGCGCGCCTTCCACCGGCGAATACTGGAAGCAGCCCACGCGGTCCAGCTGCGCTTCCTGCATCCAGTCCAGCAGGTACTGGAAATCTTCCTCGGTTTCGCCGGGGAAGCCGACGATGAAGGTCGAACGGATGGTCAGGTCGGGGCAGATCTCGCGCCAACGCTTGATGCGGGCCAGGGTCTTGTCTTCGAAGGCCGGACGCTTCATGGCCTTCAGGATGCGCGGGCTGGCATGCTGGAACGGGATGTCCAGGTACGGCAGGATCTTGCCTTCCGCCATCAGCGGGATCACTTCGTCCACGTGCGGGTACGGGTACACGTAGTGCAGGCGCGTCCAGACGCCCATTTCGGACAAGGCCAGACAGAGCTCGGTCATGCGGGTCTTGACCGGGCGGCCGTTCCAGAAACCGCTGCGGAACTTCACGTCCACGCCATAGGCGCTGGTGTCTTGCGAGATCACCAGCATTTCCTTCACGCCGGCCTTGACCAGGCGCTCGGCCTCGCTCAGCACATCGCCTACCGGACGGCTGACCAGGTCGCCGCGCATCGACGGGATGATGCAGAAGCTGCAGCGGTGATTGCAGCCTTCGGAAATCTTCAGGTAGGCGTAGTGGCGCGGCGTGAGCTTGACGCCTTGCGGCGGCACCAGGTCCAGGTAGGGATTGTGGTCTTGCTTGGGCGGGGCGGCGTCGTGCACGGCGCGCACCACTTCTTCATATTGCTGGGGACCGGTCACCGACAGCACGCTGGGGTGCACCTTGCGGATCACCGCTTCCTCAACGCCCATACAGCCGGTGACGATGACCTTGCCGTTCTCGGCCAGCGCTTCGCCGATGGCTTCCAGCGATTCCGCCTTGGCGCTGTCGATGAATCCACAGGTGTTGACGACGACGACGTCCGCATCGTTGTATTCGGGCGTGACTTCGTATCCTTCGGTGCGCAATTGGGTCAGGATGCGTTCGGAGTCCACCAGGGCTTTCGGACAGCCCAGCGACACGAAGCCCACACGCGGCGCGCGACCCGGATTAGCGTCCTGGGCGGCTGCCGTGATGGCCTCCAGCGTCGAGTTGCTGCCATTGCTGGCGGAAGTGCCGGCGCCTTTGCCGGGCCGGGATTGCTCAAGAATTTCCAATCTGGTTCACCGTAGGTTCGCGCACCGGCTCATGCGGTGCGGCGGGGTATTCGTCAAATGTTCGGGTTCAGGCGGGTTTGCCTGGTTGGCGGGGCGGCAGGTCGCGCAGCGTTTCCGGGTGGAGGATGGCCACTTGCAGCAGGGTCTGCGCAGCGCCGGACGGATTACGCCGGCCCTGCTCCCAATCCTGCAAGGTGCGCACGCTGACGCCCAGCAATTCCGCGAAATCCGCTTGCGGCAAACCAACGCGGCTGCGCGCTTCGCTGATATGCGACGCCTGCCACCGGGCGGGAAGCGCCGGCGGTGCTACTTTCTTCATGACTCGTTCAATTTACGGGCAGCGCGACCGCTCACCATCGCCTGGGTTCATGCGATGCGCGGGGCAGCCACTGCGGGGAAGCGGGGAATTATACGGCAATGCCGTAGGGGACGATAGAGAAAGGGCTCCGCGGTGTGGCGTAGGCTGGACGCTGTCCATGGGACGTCTTTGCAACGCCGGGGGCGTTAATACGGGAAATGGTCCGGTACTGGTGCGTCCCTTATTAAGGGTGGTATGGGTATGATAAGGTAATACTTAACAATACCTTCTTCTGGAGACTGCCATGCCCGCCGTCGCCGCTCGCCCTGTTGCAGTCAAGATCAACGATGACATCAAGACACGATTGAAACGCTTGGCGGAGTCGCGTCATCGCACTGCCCATTGGCTGATGCGCGAGGCGATCACGCAGTACGTCGAACGCGAAGAAAAGCGCGACGCCTTTCGGCAAGACACGCTCGAGGCCTGGAAGGAATATCGCAGCACGGGCCTGCACGCCACGGCGCAAGAGGTGGATGCATGGCTGGCCAGTTGGGGCGCTGATGAAGAACTGCCCGCTCCGCCGTGTCGCAAGCCGTAGTCAGATACGCGCCAAACGCCATCCGCGATTTGGAACGTTTGCGCGAGTTCCTGCGGCCCGTGAATCCTGCTGCAGCGAGACGCGCCGGTGAAACCATCATCCAGGCCATGCGTGTGCTTGGCCTGCAACCGCAGATCGGCCGGCCTATCGAAGATATGCCAGACGCATTCCGCGAGTGGGTGATTGATTTCGGAGACAGCGGCTATGTCGCGCGTTATCGAATCGATCCGGGCGCCGTCACCATTCTTGCCTTTCGCCACCAAAAAGAGCTCGGCTATTGAAAGCCTGGGCGCCCTGATCCCTTTTGCCCTTTACGGCGCCCCGCGTCGGTATAGCGCCAGCGTTCCCGCCAGGCCGATCATCAGGCTGCCGCAGACGCGGTTCAGCCAGCTCAGGCCCGATCCCTGGAAGGCGCGCACCAGTTGGGCGCCCAGCGTGGCGTAGACCAGCATGGTCAGGATATTGATGGTGGCCAGCACGCAGGCGACGATGGCGTACTGGGTCAGCAGCGGCGCTTGCGGGTCGATGAATTGGGGCAGGAACGCCGACATGAACAGCAGCGCCTTGGGATTGGTCAGCGCCACCATGAAGCTGCGTAACCCCAGCGTCAGGCCCGCGGGCCGGTCCGCGGCGGATGCGGCCGACGGCAGGACCAGCGCCGCGTCCGAGCGCAGCATCTTCCAGCCCAGGTAGGCCAGATAGGCCGCGCCCACCCACTTGATAAGTTGGAAAGCGACTTCGGAGGCCGCCAGCACCACGCCCAGGCCGGACGCCACGCAGCCCACCAGGATCAGGTCGGCCAGCACCGCGCCGGCCATGCCCCAGCCTGCGGCGCGCACGCCGTGGCGCGAGCCGTTGTTCAGGGCCAGCAGGGTCGTCGGGCCGGGTGTCACGATGGCGACGGCCGAAGCCAGGATGAACAGCAGCAGCGTGGCAGTAGTCATAAGAAAAGCGCTCCCAG
Source organism: Achromobacter sp. 18P8.1.1 (assembly GCF_057799415.1). Taxonomy (NCBI): domain Bacteria; kingdom Pseudomonadati; phylum Pseudomonadota; class Betaproteobacteria; order Burkholderiales; family Alcaligenaceae; genus Achromobacter; species Achromobacter sp. 18P8.1.1. The sequence goes on from NZ_JBYOKH010000044.1 coordinate 45,183, forward strand.
GGAGAGGCCAGTTTGACGCGCACGCCGCCATTCGTCCAGGTCCGGCTACCATATCGGTCCTATCCTCTGAATTCCCACCATGTCCACGCGTTCCGACTCCCCCCATCTGGCTCCCCCGCTTTCCTCCGTTCTTCTTTCCAGCGCGGGGGTGGTCGAGGGCGTGCTGGACGGCCGTTCCCTGACGGACGCGCTGACGGACGTGAGTTCCGCCCTGCGCCCGGCCACCCAGGCCGTGTCCTTCCATGCCATGCGTTATCTGGGCTGGGCCGATGCCGTGGGCCGTGAACTGGTCCAGCGCTACCCCAGCGTGCTGTTCGAATCGCTGCTCCTGGTATCCCTGACCTTGCTGAAAGAAGAGGGCGATGCCGCCGCCGCGTTGCCCGGCATGCCGGTGTACGCGCCGCATACGGTCGTGGACCAGGCCGTGACGGCTGCCTCCAATACCCGCGTGCTGGCGTCCTTCAAGGGCATGCTCAACGCCTGCCTGCGCCGCTTCCTGCGCGAGCGCGCGGCGCTGGAAGCCGCGGTGGCCGACAGCCCCGAGGCCCAGTGGAACCATCCTGGCTGGTGGGTCAAGCAGCTGGGCGTGGCCTATCCGCAGCAATGGCGCGAGATCCTGGCCTCGGCCAATGTGCCCGCCCCGCTGACCTTGCGCGTCAACCGCCGCCGCGCCAGCCGCGAACAGGTGCTGGCCGCCTTCCAGGAAGCCGGCCTGTCGGCCGAACCCGTGGGTCAGGCCGGCCTGGTGATGAGCAGCCCCAAGCCGGTGACCCAGTTGCCCGGCTTTGCCGAAGGCTGGTGGTCGGTGCAGGACGCCGGCGCGCAGTTGGCGGCTGAATTGCTGGCGCCGGCCGACGGCATGCGCGTGCTGGACGCCTGCTCGGCGCCTGGCGGCAAGACTGCCCACCTGCTGGAACTGGCCGACATCGATCTGCTGGCCCTGGATGCCGACGGCGAGCGCCTCGAGCGCGTGGAACAGAACCTGGACCGCCTGGGTCTGGCAAGCAATCGCGTCCAGATGAAAGCGGCTGATGCGTCGGACCTGGACGCCTGGTGGGACGGCAAGCCCTTTGATGCCGTGCTGGCGGACGTGCCCTGCACGGCCTCGGGCATCGTGCGCCGCCACCCGGACATTCGCTGGCTGCGCCGCGAAAACGACGTGCGCCGCACCGCCACGCTACAGGCCAAGATTCTGGATTCCCTGTGGCAGACCGTGGCGCCCGGCGGCCGCCTGCTCTATGTGACGTGCTCGGTCTTCCCGATCGAGGGCGCCCGCCAGGCCCTGGAGTTCCTGCAACGCCACCCCGAGGCCCAGCGGCTGGACGCGCCGGGCCAATTGCTGCCAGTTGCGGTCGATGCAACACCGGCAGCCCAACATGACGGGTTTTTCTACGCCTTGTTTGCCAAGCAGTCCTGAATCACCAAGAATAGGGGCATGACGGTGTTTCGGTGTCGTATGTCCATTATTTCGCGTTTATTTCTTGGGTTGTTGCTGGTATCTGCCTTGCTTTCCCTGGTGCCGGGCGGCGAGGTATATGGCGCTGAACCGAAGGTCGTACGGGTCGATCCGGTCGTGCGCAACGGCCGCCTCGAGATCGATGCCGACATCGAATTCGAACTGAACCAGCAGTTGCGGGACGCTGCCCAGCGCGGCGTCCCCTTGTATTTCACGGCCGATCTCACCATGACGCGGGAACGCTGGTGGTGGTTCGACAAGTCCCTGGTGGATACGTCCCGCACGTGGCGGGTCGTCTACAACGCATTGACCCGGCAATGGCGCGCGGGGGTGGGCGAACTGTCCTTCCCGGTGGCGTCGCTGGACGACGCCATGAGCGTCATCCGCCACATCCGCAATTGGCCGGTGGCGGACGCCGGCGAATTCGACGAAGGGGTGCTTTACGGCGGCCAGCTCCGGCTGCGCCTGGACACCTCGCTCTTGCCCCGCCCGTTCCAGGTGAACGCCTTGAATAGCAGCTCGTGGGCGCAGGGGACTCCCTGGATGGACTTCTCGTTCACGCTGAGCGGCAAGGAGAAAGATCCCTCATGAGGCTGTTGCTCCGGCTGGCCCTGATGGTGGGTGCCGTAAGCGGCCTGGCGTTGCTGGGTTTGCTGGCATGGTCCACGGGCAATGCCTCGCGCTTTGCGCGCTACTACGACACATTGCTGGTCCTGAACGGCATATTCGCCCTGGCGCTGTTCATCTGGGTGGTCGCGCTGACGGTGCGGCTGGCGCGCCAGATCCGGCGCCGGCAATTCGGCGCGCGCCTCACGGCGCGGTTTTCGCTGGCTTTCGCCTTGATCGGCGTGGTGCCCGGGGCCCTGATCTACACCGTGTCGGTGCAGTTCATGTCGCGCTCCATCGAATCCTGGTTCAACGTGCGGGTCGATACGGCGTTGGAAGCGGGCCTGAACCTGGGCCGCGCCGCATTGGACTCCCTGCTGGCCGACCTGGACGCCCGCGCGCGCTCCATGGCCATGGAGCTGAACCGCAGCACCGACAGCGGCGTGACGCTGGCCCTGACCCGGCTGCGCGAGACCAATGGCGTGCAAGAGGCCATGGTGTTCACGGGCAGCGGGCGCATGGTGGCGTTTTCCACCAGCCAATATGGCCAGTTGATGCCGGCGATGCCGCCGTCTACCGTCATGAACCAGTTGAGGCTGGCGCGCGGCTATTCCGCGGCCGAAGCCGATGACCCCATTACGGCGGGCGCCGAAGGCGGGCTGCATCTGCGCGTGGTGATTCCGCTGACCGGGCCTGACCGCTACGACAACCTGCTGGGCGCGGCCTCCGAACCGCGCTGGCTGCAACTGCTGCAGCCCGTGCCCGAGCAGATCGCGCACAACGCCAATCTGGTGCAGCAGGGCTTTCGCGACTATCAAGAGCTGGCGCTGTCCCGCCTGGGGCTGCGCAAGCTCTATGGCATTACGCTGACGCTGGCGCTGCTGCTGGCCGCGTTCGGCGCGATCGCGGTGGCGTTGTCCCTGTCCAAGCGGCTGGTGCGGCCGTTGCTGAGCCTGGCCGGCGGCACGCAGGCCGTGGGCGTGGGCGACTACCGGCCGCTGCCCGAACCGCCTGAACGCGACGAAGTCGGCCAACTGACGCGGTCGTTCAACGCCATGACGCGGCAACTGGACGAGGCCCGGCGCATGGTGGAAAGCAACCGCCAGCAGCTGGAACGCTCCAACGTCTATCTGGAAAGCGTGCTGTCCAACCTGTCCTCCGGCGTGTTGGTATTCGACGAGTCGTTCCGCGTCACCACGGTCAACCAGGGCGCCCAGACCATCCTGGGCGTGGACCTGCGTTCGGTGATCGGCCGCCCGCTGGAAACCGTGGACGGCATGCTGGAGTTCGCCAATATCGTGCGCCAGGCGTTTTCCACCCACGCGGCCGTGGGATCGGAGCGCCAGCACTGGCAGCAGCAGTTCGAGATCAGCCCGGCCCAGGGCGACGCGCCCGCCGCGCCGCAGCCGCTGACCCTGCTGGCGCGCGGCACCCACCTGCGAGTGGACGGGCGCGGCAACGGCTATCTGGTGGTGTTCGATGACATCACCGAAGTGATTTCGGCCAACCGGACCGTGGCCTGGGGCGAAGTGGCGCGCCGGCTGGCCCACGAGATCAAGAACCCGCTGACGCCGATCCAGCTGTCTGCCGAACGTCTGGCCATGAAGCTGGAAGGCAAGCTGCAGCCTGCCGAAGCGCAGATCGTCGAGCGCTCCACCAACACCATCGTCAACCAGGTGGCGTCGCTCAAGCAGATGGTGGACGACTTCCGCGAATACGCCCGCACGCCGCCGGCCGTCATGCAGCGCATCGATTTCAACGCGCTGGTGGCCGACGTGCTGTCGCTTTATGGCTGGGAGCCGGAGGGCGGTTCGTCCCGGCTGACCGGCAAGGCGTTGAACCTGGACGTGAACCTGGGGGCGGATTTGCCGGCGATTGAGGGCGATCCCACGCAGCTGCGCCAGGTGATCCACAACCTGATGTCCAACGCCCGCGACGCCATCGCCGAGTTGGGCGGAGAAGGCCGGGTCAGCGTCACGACCCAGCTGATGCGCAGCGAACAGCCCGACCGGGCCGATCAGCAGGCACTGAGATTTACCGTTGCCGACACCGGGCCGGGCTTCCCGCCGCAGGTGATGCAGCGTGCGTTCGAGCCCTACGTAACCACCAAGTCCCACGGGACTGGGTTAGGATTGGCAATCGTACGCAAGATTGTGGAAGAGCATGGCGGACGGATCGACCTTGCCAACCGCAAGGAAGGAGGCGCGCGGATTTCCATCTTGTTGACCCGGTTGGCTCCCGGGGCAGATACTATGGACGCGACCGCGCAAGAAAAGGATAATGCGGCTACGCAATAGGTGGATGCTTTATGGCCAGAATTCTGGTGGTTGACGACGAAGTCGGTATACGCGAGCTTTTGTCGGAGATCCTTTACGACGAAGGACACACGGTCGAATTGGCCGAAAACGCGGCGCAAGCGCGCGCCGCACGCCTTCGCATGCGTCCTGATCTGGTGTTGCTGGACATCTGGATGCCCGACACCGATGGCGTAAGTTTGCTGAAAGAGTGGGGTTCGCAAGGCCTGCTCGACATGCCCGTCATCATGATGAGCGGCCACGCCACCATCGATACGGCGGTCGAGGCCACGCGCATCGGCGCCATGGATTTCCTGGAAAAGCCCATCACGTTGCAACGTCTGCTGAAGACCGTTGCGGCCGGATTGGCGCGCGGGCGCGCCCCGCATCCGGCACCTGCCGCCGCGCATCCGGCCGCCGCCAGCGCTACTGTCGCGCTGGAAGACGAGCTGGATCCCCCGGTCTTGACGGTGGCGCCCGCCAATGAAGTGCCGGTCACGTCCAACGGCCAACTGGGCAGCATTTCGCTGGACCAGCCGCTGCGTGAAGCGCGCGACGAATTCGAGCGCATCTATTTTGAATACCACCTGGTCCGCGAAAGCCACAGCATGACGCGCGTGTCCGAACGCACCGGGCTGGAACGTACTCACCTCTACCGCAAGCTCAAGCAATTGGGCATCGAGTCGGCGCGCAAGCGCAGCACATGAAAATCCTGATCATGGGCGCTGGTCGCGTAGGCACCAGCGTGGCCGAAAACCTGGTGTCCGAAGAAAACGACATCACCGTGGTGGACTCCGATCCCACGCAGCTTCAATATCTGCAAGAACACTTCGACCTGCGCGTCGTCCATGGCGACGGCTCGCAGGTGTCGGTGCTGGAAGCGGCCGGCGCCGCCGACACCGACTTGCTCATTGCCTGTGCGGCCTCCGACACCGCCAATATGGTGGCGTGCAAGATCGCCCGCCAGCTGTTCAACATCCCCCGCCGCATCGCCCGCATCCGTTCGGCCGAGTTCCCGGAACACCCGGAACTGATGAGCGAAGACGGCTTCTGCATCGACGCCCTGATCAGCCCCGAACGCAGCGTCACCACCTATCTGCACAGCCTGATCGAGTTCCCGGAGGCCTTGCAGGTCGTGGAATTCGCCGAAGGCCGCGTTTGCGTCGTGACTGTTCGGGTGGGGCACGGAAGCCCGATGGCGCATTCTCCCGTCGACAAGCTGCGCGACGTATGGCCCGACGTCAAGGCGCGGGTGATCGACGTGCTGCGCGGCGGGCGTCCGCTACGGGCCGGCAGCGGCACGGTCATCGCCCCGGGCGATGAGGTCGTGCTGGTGGTGGATTCGCGCGACGCGCGCCGGGCCGTGCGCCAGCTGCGTGAGGCCGAACGCGCTGTGCGCCGCGTGATGATCGCGGGCGGCGGCAATATCGGCCTGCGCCTGGCGCGCCAGCTGGCCGAAGAAAAGTACAGCGTCCGCATCATCGAACGCGACCTGAAGCGCTGCGAATACCTGGCGACCCAGTTGCCCGACAGCGTGCTGGTCCTGCACGGCAGCGGCACCGACGAAGCCTTGCTGGAACGCGAGAACATCGAAGACATGGACACGTGGCTGGCGCTGACCAGCGACGACGAAGACAACATCATGTCCTCGCTGCTGGCCAAGCGCCTGGGCGCTCGCAAGGTGATCGCGCTGATCAACCGCCAGGCGTATGGCGAATTGATGCAGGGCAGCCATATCGATATCGCCGTGTCGCCGTCGCAGGCGACGATGAGCGAACTGCTGCGCCACGTGCGCCGGGGCGACGTGGCCGCCGTGCATCGCCTGCGCCAGGGCGTGGCCGAGGCGCTGGAAGCTATCGCCCACGGCGACCGCTCGACCTCCAAGGTGGTGGGCCGGCCGGTCGGGCAGATCAGCCTGCCCAAGGGCGCCAGCATCGGCGCGCTGGTCCGCGGCGACGAAATCATCCTGCCGGACGCCGACACCGTGATCGAAACGGACGACCACGTGATCGTCTTCGTGCCCTCGCGCCGGCAGATGCCGCGCGTGGAAAAGCTGTTCCAAGTCTCGGCGTCGTTCTTCTGATGTCCACCCTTTCCCTGCTCCGCCGTGGGCATTGCGCCGCCGGATAGGCTCCCATGAAGCGCGTTCTGGGCACCCTCTATATCCTGGGCCTGACCATGGTGATGTTCGCCCTCACCATGCTGATTCCGCTCATCGTCGCCTATGTCGGCGGCGACGCGGCGCGTGAGGCCTTCCTGAACGGCTTCCTGATTTCGGTGGGCATCGGGGGCGGGCTGGCCGCCTTGACCCGGCGCAGCCGCTGCGAACTGCGCGCGCGCGACGGTTTTGTGCTGGTCTCGGCCGTCTGGGCCGGGCTGCCGCTGCTGGCGGCCATTCCGTTGATGCTGTATTTCCACGGGGCCGGACTGCCGCTGTCTTTCACCGGCGCCTATTTCGAAGCCATGTCGGGGCTGACGACCACCGGCGCCACGGTCCTGACCAATCTGGACGCCTTGCCCGCGTCGATCAACCTGTGGCGCGCCACGCTGATCTGGATCGGCGGCATGGGCATCCTGGTGCTGGCGGTGGCGATTCTGCCCCTGCTGGGGGTGGGCGGCCACCAGGTCGTGCGGGCCGAAACGCCGGGTCCCATGAAAGACGAGCGGCTGACGCCGCGCATCGCCAGCACGGCCAAGGCCCTGTACGCGGTGTATTTCGTGTTTTCGATCCTGTGTTTCCTGGCTTACCGGGCCGTGGGGCTGTCCTGGTTCGAGGCCTGGTGCCACATGGCCACCACGATGGGGCTGGGCGGGTTTTCGACGTGGGACGACGGGTTCGCCCATTTCGACTCGGTGGCCGTGGAGATGGTGGCCATGGTGTTCATGCTGATCGCCGGCATCAACTTCGCCACGCACTTCAACGCGTTCCGCCAGCGCAGCGTGCGCGCCTATTGGCGCTGCCCGGAAGCCGTGCCTTACCTGGTCGTCGTCCTGGGCGTCGGGCTCGTTATTTCGGTGTTCCTGTACGTGAAGGGTGTCTATGGCTCGCCGCTGGAGGCCCTGCGCTACGGCATGTTCAACACCATTTCCATGGCCACCACCACCGGGTATGCCAATACCGACTTTGCGCAGTGGCCCCTGTTCGCGCCGCTGACCATGCTGCTGCTGTCGGGATTCGCGACGTCTGCCGGGTCGACGGGGGGCGGGATCAAGATGATCCGCGCCATCCTGCTGGTCAAACAGGCGAAGAACGAGCTTGTAACAATGTTGCACCCGCATGCGGTCAGTCCGGTGCGCATCAACGGCCGAGCAGTGGAAAGCCGGACCATGTCTTCCGTGCTGGCCTTCATGCTGTTCTACGGGCTCTCTATCGCGGTTTTCACCAGCTTGCTGCTGCTCTCCGGACTGGACCCCATCACGGCGTTCTCGGCCGTTTTCGCCAGCGTCAACAACACCGGGCCAGGCCTGGGACCCGTGGGCCCCATGGGCAACTTCGCGGTGCTGTCCGATTTCCAGATCTGGGTCTGCACCTTTGCCATGCTGATCGGCCGCCTGGAACTCTTAACCGTCCTGGTGCTGTTCACGCCCATTTTCTGGCGCAAATAAGGGCCATCGGGTCGGAAAAATCCTAAGGGATAACCCTAATAAGGGTTATCCCACCCCATCTCGAAAACCGCTTCCCGACTGCCATTGCGGCCGCCATCGGCCCGCAACCCGCGCCGTTTCTATGTTGTAAGCGCTTGCTCACTTCTCTTCAGAGGGCAAAACCGATTGCATCGCGATGTTGCACACAAATGTCACGATTTTCAATCGTTTTGCCACAAACCTGCGGCTATCATGCGTTCACAAGTCGCCGTCTAGTGCCCCCCGGGAAGTTACCGGGCTTCAAGGTCGAACGGCGCGTCCCTCATCAAACATTCAAAGGAGTCCGAGATGGAACAGATCCCGTTCATTTCGTCGGCCCCCAACACCTTGGGCATCGAACTCGAGCTGCAACTGATCGACCCCCGTAGTTTTGATTTGACTGCAGCCTCTGATGAGCTGCTGGCCCAAATGGCCAACCATCCCATTGCCGACCGCGTTAAACCGGAAATCACGCGGTCCATGATCGAACTGAACTCCTCGGTGCATGAGCACCCCATGGGCCTCTTGGCCGAAATGCGCGAGATGCGCGACGCCCTGGTCGAAGCGGCCGACGCAGTCGGCGTATCGGTCGCCGGCGGCGGCGCCCACCCTTTCATGCGCTGGCAAGAGCGCTCCATCTCGGACACCCCGCGCTTCCAGTACCTGGCCGAAATGTACGGTTACCTGGCGCGTCAATTTACGGTTTTCGGCCAACACATCCATTTGGGCGTGAAGAGCGGCGACGATTCCATCAAACTGTTGCGCCGCCTGTCGCCCTATGTGCCGCACTTCATTGCGTTGTCGGCCTCGTCCCCGTATTGCGAAGGCGTCGACACCCTGTTTTCGTGCTCGCGTCTGAACGCGGTGAACAGTTTCCCGCTGGCCGGCCACATGCCGCCCGAGGTCAAGGACTGGTACCAGTTCGAGGCGCACCTGTCGCAGTTGCGCGCCTACGGCCTGGCCGAAAGCATCAAGGACCTGTACTGGGATATTCGCCCGAAGCCGGAGTTCGGCACGGTCGAGATCCGCGTCTGCGATACCCCCTTGACGGTCGAGCGCGCCTGCCAGATCGCGGCCTTCGCACAGGCGCTGGCGGTCTTGCTGATGCGCGAGGATGACCCCAGCGACAACGCCTGGCTGTCCTATCGCAGCAACCACTTCCAGGCTTGCCGTTTCGGCCTGCAGGGCAGCTATGTCACGCCGGAGGGCCAGCGTATGCGCCTGATGGACCATCTGCGCGCCTTGTTCCAGCGGCTGATGCCGGTGGCCGAAGAACTGGGCACGGGCGACATGATCGCCGCGCTGCGCGACGAAGCCATGCGCAGCGGCAACGACGCCCGTTGGCTGCGCAGCCAGTTCCATCGCCTGCGCGATCTGCCGCTGGTGGTGGACGCCATGACGCACGCCTGGCGCGGCGAGGCGGCTGCGGCCGCCCCGGCGGAACCCACGGCGGTGCTGCGCCGGCGCATCCGCGCCAATTCAGAGCCTATGCAGCCGCTGTCGGCCTCTGAACCCGGGGTCAGCGTGCCCCTGCCGGAACGCCTGCACTAAGCGGCTCGCCGCGGGCCCCTGGTTTCAGGGGTTCCCGCGGTGCCGGCCGCCGATCGCGCTGACGGACAGCCGGGTTTCCCCGGCCACCGTGCGGTGTGCAGCGGCGCGCCAGGCGTGGCCGTAGGCCACTTCAATCGTCAATGCAATCAGGCCGTCCGGCCGGCGTTGCGTTTCCAGCGCGGCGCACAGCCGGTCGCGCCAGTCGCGGCCGACCAGTCCGCCGCGGCGTCCCTCGGCGGGGTTGCCGCCCAGCGCACGCACGTCCGCCAGCAGCTTTTCAGGGCTGCGATAGGTCAGGGTCAGCAGTTCCTGGTCCATGACCGGGTCCGCAAAGCCGTTTTCCACCAGCAAGTCGCCAAAGTCATGCATGTCCACGAAGGACGGCGTGGCGGTCACGAGGCCGGCATCGGTCAGGGCCTGGCGCAGTTCGCGCAGGGTGGCCGGCCCCAGACAGGAGAACATCGCCAGTCCGCCCACCTTCAGGATGCGGCGCCATTCGGCCAGCACGGCGTGCGGGGCACGGTGCCAATGCATGGCCAGGTTGGACCACACCAGTTCCAGCGATTCGGGGGCGAGGCCCGTATCCGCCAGGTCTGCATGGATGAAGGCGGGGGCAGCCGGACCGCGGCGGGCCAGCTTGCCGATCCAGGCGCCCAGGCCCGCGGGCGCATGGCGCTTCCTGGCCTGTTCCAGCAGCGGGTCGCAGTTGTCCAGACCGGTGTAGCTGGCATCCGGATAGCGCTCGCGCAGCAGCGGCAGGTTGTCGCCCGCGCCACAGCCCGCGTCCAGCATCGCCTGAGGCTGCACGCGGATGTATTGCAGGCGGCCGAGCATGCGGCGGGCCACTTCCCCATAGAGGAATTGCGCGTCGGACAAGTCGCCGCGGCGGGCGAACTGCCGGGGCACGTCGGCGCTGACGAGGGGAAGGGAGGGAAGCGGTGCGGATTCTGGCAGGGACATTTCGGTCGCGCCCGCGTCTTCGCCGCGGGGCGGAACATGATTTCATGAGGGATGGCACACATTATTGCGCATCCCGGCGGCCGGGTCCGATTGTCCCTACAGGGCATGGGGCGGCGGCTGTGGTCCCAGATCGGCTGCGATTGCCCGCTATGCGGCGCGCGGGTGGCGGGCGCGCGGCTATGCCGCGGCTGCGAAGGTGACATCACTGCCACGCCGGGGGAGCGGCCCCGGTGCTTCCGCTGCGGGCTGAGGCTGCCCGCCACCGCGTCGGCTTGTCCGGCCTGCCTGGGTACGCCACGGGCGTATGGGCGGACGATGGCCGCCTTCGATTACACGCCGCCTGCCGACGCCCTGATCCAGATGCTGAAGACCCGTCTGCGCCTGAGCATGGCGCCTGTTTTGGCGCGTTTGTTGGCCGCCGCGATCCGGCGCGAAGGGGAGCTGCCCGCCGGCGTCCTGCTGGTGCCGGTGCCCGCCAGCCGCGCGTCGCTACGGCTGCGGGGCATGAACCCGGCAG
>NZ_JBYOKH010000045.1:0-54701 GCF_057799415.1 Achromobacter sp. 18P8.1.1
GCGTACGGTGGCGGGCCTGGTCGCGGATGCATGGGGCTGGCGCGCAGTGTATGTGGTGTCGGCGGCGCTGGCCGCCTTGCTGGCCTGGGTGCTGGCGCGCCGCTTGCCGCACCGGCGTCTGCCGGTGGCCGACCTGTCGTACTGGGCATTGCTGCGTTCCCTGTACGCCTTGATGGCGCGCGAACCCGTGCTGCGGGTGCGCGGCATGATCGCGTTGCTGATGTTCGCGGCGATCAGCGCCTTCTGGACGGCGCTGGTGTTGCCGCTGTCAGCGCCGCCGTATTCCTTGTCGCACACGGCAATTGGCGCGTTCGGGCTGGTGGGCGTGCTGGGCGTGTTGATGGCGGCGCGCGCCGGCCGGTGGGCGGACAGCGGGCTGGAGCAGCGCACCACCGCCGCGGGCCTGCTGCTGCTCTGCCTGGCCTGGGCGCCCATCGCCTTGCTGGAGCACAGCCTGTGGGCGCTGGCACTGGGCGTATTGATCCTGGATGTGGCGTTGCAGGCGCTGCACGTGACCAATCAGACGATGGTCTTCAGCATCAGCGCGCAGGCGCATAGCCGCCTGGTGGGCGCGTACATGATGTTCTACGCCGTGGGCAGCGGGTTGGGGGCTATCGCGTCAACGGCCGTGTATGCGCGTTGGGGATGGTCTGGCGTCTGTGTGCTGGGCGCCGGCATCAGCCTGGCGGCGTTGCTGTTCTGGGCGGCGACGCTGCCGAGGAAGGCGGCTGCGCACGCGGCCCGGTGCTGAACCCGTTGCTGAGTCCGGCACCCGTTGGTGCCGGCATGCCGATCAGTGGTGTTCCAGCGTGTGGGCGATGGCCGCGACCTGAGAAGCGAACGCCGCCGCGCCTCGGTCGCGCGGGCGGGGCAGGGCGATGTCGTAGCTGCCCACGACGTTGGCGGGATGCCCGCCCAGCACGACGACCTTATCGGCCAGGAACACCGCTTCTTCGATATCGTGCGTGACGAACAGCACGGCGGCGCCGGACGCCTGCCAGACGCGGATCAGTTCCTGCTGCAGGTTGCGGCGGGTAATGGCGTCGACCGCGCTGAAGGGTTCGTCCATCAGCAGCAGGTCCGGCTTGACGGCCAGGGCGCGGGCAATGCCCACCCGCTGCGCCTGCCCACCGGACAACTGGTGGGGCCAGCGGCGGCCGTAGTCACCCATGCCTGTCAGCTGCAGCGCGGCATCGATGCGTTGCGTCTTTTCCACGCGATCCAGCCCCAGGCCTTCCAGGCCGTAGCCGACGTTGCCGCCGACCGTGCGCCAAGGCATCAGGCGGCTGTCCTGGAACACGACGGCGCGCGTGCGGCGTCCCGGGCGCGGCTGCGCCTGGAAACGGACCGCACCGGTCGTGGGTTCCGTCAGGCCCGCGGCGGCGCGCAGCAGGGTGGACTTGCCCACGCCCGACCCGCCGACCACGGCGACGAAGCTGCCCGACTCTATGTTCAGGGACAGCCCCTGGATGACCGGGGCGGCGGCACCCGGATGCTGATAGGACAGCTGGGTGAATTCGATCACGGACGCCATTGCAGCACCTTCCCTTCAACGGCGGAGAACGCCAGGTCGCAGATTGTGTAGACCAGCGAGATGATCAGCATGTAGACGACCACGGCGTCGTAGGCGCCCACGCCGGCGGCGGCGTTCATCTCCTGGCCCATGCCGGGCACGCCAAGCAGTTCGGCGGCGATCAGCGTCATCCAGGCTTGCCCGATGCCGGTGCGCACGCCCGACAGGGCGCCGGGGGCGATGGCTGGCAGCGTCACCGAGAACGCGCGCGCCAGATAACCGCCATGGCCGAACGCGCGGGCCAGTTCGTAGTAGCGCGGGTCCACGTTGCGTACGGCGCTGTAGGTGGCGAAGTAGTTCACCCAGAACACGCCGATCGCGATGACGAAGGCCGCGCCCGCGTGGCTGACCTTGAACCAGGCGATGGCGAACACGACCCACGCCAGCGGCGGGATCGGGCGCAGGATGCGGGCCAGATAGGCTTGGGTCAGGTCGAAGCGCGGCAGCGTGGCCGCGGCCAGGCCCACGCCGAAGCCCAGCGCCGTGCCCAGCGCCAGCCCCCAGAAATAGTGGATCAGGCTGGAGCCGATGGCAGGCAGCAGGCGCCCCGATTGCCATTCCTGGGCCAGCGTGCCGGGCAACGCGAAGGGGTCGGGCAGGGTGCCGCGCGGCGCCCATTCCCAGACCAGCGCGGCTTTCCAGATGCCGATGAACAGGATCAGCCCGGCGATGCCGTAGGCGGCCCGGCGCGCGGCGGCCATCCACGGCGGCGGGCCGCTGCGCCCGGCAGCAGGTGCGGCGAGCGGCGGCGTGGCCGGGCTCATTGCCGGGTTGATTCCCGGGTCAATTGCCTGACTCATGGCTTGGCGGCCTTGTCGTAATAGCGGGTGTCGAACAACTGCTTCACGTCGACCGGGGGCGCTTCGACGGTGCCGAGCGTCGCCTGGAACGTCTGCAGTTCGGCCGTGGCGTCGACGATGGCGTGCGGGTCGGCTACGAACTGGTCATGCGAGCTGCGGATGGCTTTTTCCACCAGGCCGCGGTCCAGCCGGCCGCCGCCCACGTACTTCTGCACGTAGCCTGCGGCTTTGGCCGGATCGTTCTTCAGCAGCGCGGTGGCCGACAGATGCGCGTTCACCAGTTGCTGCACGGTGTCGGGGTGGTCGGCGATCAGCTTCTCGCGCACCAGCAGCACGGCGCCAGGCTGTTTCGGGAACAGCTGCGAACCGCGCGCCACCACGCGGGATTCCGGGGCGCGGGTCAGGACGGTGGTGACGGTGGGTTCCAGGATGGCCGCGCCGTCGATGGCGCCCGTCAGCAGCGATTGCTGGATCTGGGCTTCGCCCTGGTAGATCAGTTCCACGCTGGCGGGATCGGCCTTGATCTGGTTGCGCAGCCAATACTGCAGCGCGGCTTCGGGCACGGCGCCCTTCGGGTAGCTGGCAAGCACGGGCTTGCGGCCATGGTCCTTGGCGAAACGGGCGAATGCCGTGGCCGGGTCGCCGGAGGCGAAGTACGGGGCCAGCGGGCCCAGCGCCACCACATTGACCTGTTCCACGATGTTCGAGGCGACGACCTTGATGTCCGCGCCCTTGGCGCGTGCGACCAGCGCGGGCCCGATGCCGACGTAGGCGGCGTCCAACTGGCCGGCGATCAACGCCTGGGTCAACGCCGGGCCGCTCTGGAATTGCACCAGCTTGGGCGCCGGGGCGCCCTTGGCCTGCAAGTTGCCTTCTTCCAGGCCGATAAACAGCTGGGCATCGGGCAGGATGGGCAGATAGCCGATTTCCAGTGCGGGCGGCGCAGCCAAGACAGGGGAGGACGCGGCGGCAGAGAGCACGGTGACAGCCAAGAGCTTGCGGAGCATGGGAAATCCTGTGAGTCGCGCCTTGATGCGGCTGGCGCTTTGCCTACGGGCAAAGGGTTTTCCGGTGTCCGCCTAATGATTTTAAATATGTTTATTCTTATTCTTTATTCATTATGGTTATATGTTTAATGGTGCCGCGGAACGGGGAATAGCGGCAGACTCATCCCTGAAAACCCAATGAAAAAGACCGCGAAATTGCGGTCTTTTAGTCATGCGGCTGCCGGGCGGTTACGGCTGGATCTCGTAGTCCTTGGAACCGAGCACCACGGCCGCCAGGCCCGGGGCCTGGGTCAGCTTGTGCAGCGCATAGCACTGCACCGTGGCGATCTTGGCCTGATGGAACTCGGGATCTTCCTGCTGATGGTCCAGGCTGACGAGCAGCGCGCGCGCCATCTGCCAGCCGGCCAGCGTGGTGCCCGCCAGCAGCAGGTAGGGCACGGCTGACCCGAACACGGCGTTCGGCGCGCTGGCGGCGTTGGCCAGCACGAAGTCCACCACGTTCGCTAGCGCCAGCCGGGCCTGCCGCAGCGGCTTCAGCACCAGATTGGCGGCAGGTTCGCTGCGCGATTCCAGTTCTGATTCGGTCTGGCGGATGGCTTCCAGCAAGGCCTGAGCCACGGCGCCGCCGTCGCGTAGCGTCTTGCGGCCGACGAGGTCATTGGCCTGGATGGCGGTCGTGCCTTCGTAGATGGTCAGGATGCGGGCGTCGCGGTAGTACTGGGCGGCGCCGGTTTCCTCGATGAAGCCCATGCCGCCGTGCACCTGCACGCCCAGGCTGGCCACGTCGATGGACATCTCGGTGCACCAGCCCTTGACGATGGGCACCAGGAATTCCTGGACGGCCAGATGGCGGCGACGCACGTCGGCGTCGGGGTGGGCGTGCGCCTGGTCGGCATGGCCGGCGGTGACGTAGGCAAGCGCGCGGCCAGCTTCGGTCAAAGCGCGCATGGTGCCCAGCATGCGGCGCACATCGGGGTGCTGGATAATGGCCACGGCCTCGCGCGAGGACCCGTCCACCGGACGGCTCTGCACGCGGTCCGCGGCATAGGCCAGCGCATGCTGGTAGGCGCGGTCGGCGATGGCGATGCCCTGCACGCCTACGGCATAGCGGGCGGCATTCATCATGATGAACATGGCGTCCAGCCCGCGGTTTTCCTGGCCGACCAGATAACCCAGCGCGCCGCCCGCGTCGCCGAACTGCAAGGTGGCGGTGGGGCTGGCCTTGATGCCCAGCTTGTGTTCGATGGACACGCAGGTGACGTCATTGCGCGCGCCCAGCGAGCCGTCTTCGTTCACCAGGAATTTAGGCACCAGGAAGAGTGAGATGCCTTTGACGCCTTCGGGCGCGTCCGGCAGCCGCGCCAACACCAGGTGCAGGATGTTCTCGGTCAGGTCGTGGTCGCCGTAGGTGATGAAGATCTTGGTGCCCGACAGCCGGTAGGTGCCATCGCCCACCGGCTGCGCGCGCGTGCGGATCATCGCCAGGTCGGAACCGGCCTGCGGCTCGGTCAGGTTCATCGTGCCGGTCCATTGACCCGAAATCATGGGGCCGATGAAGCGCTTTTTCAGCTCGGGGGAACCGGCGGTCAGCAACGCTTCGATGGCGCCGTTGGTCAGCAGCGGACACAGCGCGAACGACAGATTGGCGGCGTTCAGCATTTCAGAGCAGGGCGAACCGATCAGGCCGGGCAGTCCCTGGCCGCCGTATTCGACAGGATGCGACATGCCCTGCCAGCCGGCCTCGGTGTATTGGCGGAAGGCCTGCTTGAAACCGGCCGCCGTGGTTACGGCGCCGTCGCGCCAGGCGCTGGGCTCGCGGTCGGCGGGGTGGTTCAGCGGCGCCAGCACCTCGGCGGCGAAATGGGCGGATTCTTCCAGCACCGCCTGGGCGGTGTCGGGCGTGGCCTCCTCGAAACCGGGCAGGGCAGCGACTTGCTGCAATCCGGCCAGATGGTTCAACACGAACAGCATGTCTTTCACGGGGGCTTGGTACGTCATGGCGTCGGAGCTCCTGGATTCAGGGTTGTGCGGGGACGGCGTTCAGCCGGCCTGATCGGGTTTGGAATCCGGTTTGGAATCGGATTTGGAATCGGGGTCGGCCACGTCGATGGCCCGGGTTGCGCCGACGGCGGCGCGCAGTTCGAATTTCTGGATCTTGCCCGTGGAGGTCTTGGGCAGTTCGCCGAAACGCACGGCGCGGGGCACCTTGAAGCCGGGCAGCAGCAGCTTGCAGTGCGCGATGATCTCTTCGGCGGTGGCGGTGCAGCCGGCTTTCAGCTCGACGAAGGCGCACGGCGTTTCCCCCCACTTGGGGTCGGGCATGGCCACCACCGCCACGGCGGCGACGGCAGGGTGGCGGTACAGCGCGTCTTCGACTTCGATGCTGGAGATGTTCTCGCCGCCCGAGATGATGATGTCCTTGCTGCGGTCCTTGATGCGGACGTACCCGTCGGCCGTCATCACGCCCAGGTCGCCGGTATGGAACCAGCCGCCCGCGAAGGCCTCCTCGGTGGCGCGTTCGTTCTTCAGGTAGCCCTTCATGCAGATATTGCCGCGGAACATGATCTCGCCCACGGTCTGTTCATCAGCGGGCACTTCTTCCATCGTGTCGGGGTTGCGTACCGAGATGCCCGCCTGCAGGTGGTAGCGCACGCCTTGGCGCGCGGTGAGCAGGGCGCGGCGCTCGTCGTCCAGCGCGTCCCAGGATTCCTGGCGGGCGCAGACGGCGGCCGGTCCGTAGACTTCCGTCAGGCCGTACACGTGCGTCAATTCGAAGCCGATGTCGCGCATCTTGGCGATGACCGCCGGCGCGGGCGCGGCGCCCGCCACCATGGTGCGCACCGTGTGCATGATGCCGGCGCGCATCTCGGCCGGCGCATTGGCCAGCGCGCTTTGCACGATGGGTGCGCCGCAGTAGTGGGTGACGCCCTCGTCGCGGATCAGGTCGAACACGGTCTTGGGATCGAACTTGCGCAGGCACACGTTCACGCCGGCGCGCGCGGCGACCGTCCACGGGAAGCACCAGCCGTTGCAATGGAACATCGGCAGGGTCCACAGATAGACCGCATGCTTGGGCATGTCCCATTCCAGGATGTTGCTGACCGCGTTCATGTAGGCGCCGCGGTAGTGGTAGACCACGCCCTTGGGGTCGCCGGTGGTGCCGGACGTGTAGTTCAGCGCAATGGCGTCCCATTCGTCGGCGGGCGGCTTCCAGTCGTAGTGGGCGGGGGCGTCGGCCAGGAACGCTTCGTAGTCGGTGGCGCCGGGCAGCGCGGCCGGGGCACTGTCCAGATCGTGCACGGACACGATTTTCAGGTGCGGGAATTCCGCGCGGGCGCGCTGGGCGACGTCGCTGTATTCGGTGTCGACGATCAGCGCGCGGGCCTCGCCGTGGCCCAGCATGAAGAGCACGCTGGGGGTGTCCAGCCGGGTGTTCAGGGTGTTCAGCACCGCGCCCAGCATGGGCACGCCGAAGTGCGCTTCGACCATGGCGGGGATGTTGGGCAGCATCACCGCGACGGTGTCGCCGCGCCGGATGCCGGCATTCGCCAGCGCGTTGGCCAGCCGCTGGGCGCGCTCGTAGGTCTGGGCCCAGGTGCGGCGCACCTTGCCGTGCACCACCGCCAGGCGGTGCCCGTAGACGTCCGCCGCCCGGGCGATGAAATCTACCGGGGTCAAGGCTTCATAGTTGGCGTCGCGGCGCGCCAGGCCGTGGTCGAACATGCTGCTCATGCGTTGTCTCCGAGCGGGGCGCCCAGGCGCCCCTTATCTATTTTCGGGAACCTTGATTCCCGTCGCTTGCGTGAGCTTAGGGCGCGCCGGAAAATACTGTCTGTCGCCTGCATGACAGACCGCCGGTCGACCCTGCAAACTCCAGTTTTACACGGTTCTGCCCATGACCGACGTTTCAAACATTGTTTCCGCCCCGGAACTGTCCCGCCTGTTCCGGGCCTGCGCCTGGTTCGGCGCACTGGACGGCCGCCACCAGGATCTGGTGCTGGCGACCTCGCGCGCCGAACACGTGGCCAGCGGCGCCTGGATCGCGCGGCGCAATGCGCCGTCGGACTATTGGTTGGGCGTGCACGCCGGCTTGCTCAAACTGGCGATCTACAACGAGTCCGGACGCAGTTGCACGTTCTCGGGCGTGCCGCCGGGCGGCTGGTTCGGCGAAGGCAGCGTCATCAAGCGCGAACTGCGCAAATACGATGTGGTGGCGATCCAGCCGTCGGTGGTGATGCTGGTGCCGACCGCGACGTTTCACGCGCTGCTGTCGGCCAGTCTGCCGTTTTCGCACTTTGTCATCGGCCAGTTGAATGACCGGATGGGCGAATTCATCGCGTCCATCCAGAACCACCGTTTGCTGGATGCCGATGCGCGCGTGGCGCAGTCGCTGGCGCAGCTGTTCAATCCGCAGCTGTATCCGTCCACCGATCTGACCCTGGCGATTTCGCAGGAAGAACTGGGGTATCTGACCGGCCTGTCGCGCCAGCGGGTCAACCAGGCGTTGCAGGCGCTGGCCGACCAGGGCATCCTCGCGCTGGCGTACAACCAGATCAAGGTGCTCGGCCTGGACCGCCTGCGGCAATACGGCCTGGATCAGATCTGAGCCGCCTAGCGGGGCGGCTGGGCGCGTAGGGGCTGCAGGGCGCGCGTCAAGGCGGCGCGCGCCAGGATGCGCGTGGAGTCCAGCGTGGGCAATGCGGAATTACCGTCGTTCAGCACCAGCGGAAGCTCGGTGCAGCCCAGCACCACGGCGTCGCAGCCGGCATCGCGCAAGTTGCCGATGATGGCTTGAAGCCGCGCCACCGATTCGGGCTTGAACACGCCGTAAACCAGTTCATCCATGATGATGCGGGCGAGCGCGCTGCGGTCTTCCTGGCCGGGCCGCACATAGTCCAGGCCTTGCGCGCCAAGCTTGTCGGGATAGACATCGCTGTCGACCAGCCAACGCGTGCCCAGGATGCCGATGCGCCGATAGCCGCGCGCCGCGGCCTCGGTGGCGACTTCCTCGGCGATGTGCAGCCAGGGCCGCGGAGACTGCGGCAGCACATGGGCCAGCGCCTGGTGGATGGTGTTGTCCGGGCAGATCAGGAAATCTGCGCCCGCGCGCGCCAGCTTGTCGGCCGACGACAGCATCAGCGCGCCCACGCCGGGCAGGTCACCGCGGTCCAGGCAGACCACGTAGTCGGCCAGCGAATGGGTGTGCAGCGAGATTTCCGGGTGCGCGTGCGGCCCCATGCGTTGCGCGCCTTCCGCGCACAGCGTGCGATAGCACAGCGCCGCGCCCTCGGCCGAGCAGGCGACGATGCCGATGTGTAGCGGTGTGGCGTTCATTCTGAGGACTCCTTGTTCAAGGCGCGCACGTGGCGGGCGATTTGGCGGAAGCTCTCGGCCATCGCCGCCTGCTGCGAGGCGGGTAGTTGCGACAGGAACAGTTCGTCGATGGCGGGCCCGTACACCTTCCACATCTGGAGCCGCAGCGCGCGGCCCTTGGGCGTGAGCCGGGCGTAGGTGGCGCGTCGGTCTTCGTCGGACCGGAAGCGCTCCACCAGGCCCGCGGCTTCGATGCGGTCCATCAGGCGCGTGAGGTTATAGCGCGCGATCACCATGCGTTCGGCCATTTCAAACATGCGCGCCGTGCCATCGGGCGCGCGTTCCAGCGCCCACAACGCGTCGTACCACGCCAGCGGCGGCAGGTCGGCGGCCGACAGCCGCTTTTCGATTTCCTCTACCACCAACGCATGCGCGGTCAGGAAGAGGCTCCACGCGTCGGGCTTGCCCGTGGCCATGCGGTCGATTCCTTTTGATTGAAAGACAGGGATGCAGCCGGCGATTGTAGAAGGCAGGGCCCGGCGTGTCAGGGTAGAAAGAACCTGTGGACAGTGATTTATACCCTTTCCGGTCGAGGTCAAAATTACCTTTCCGAATTCAAGCGTTTGATTTGACGCTGCTTTTTCCTGGCATGGAATTCGCATAAGGGAACGTACCCCACTAACCGCAACACTGGAGGGCGTTCCCATCATGGGTCCGTATCGGAAATTATGGTTCACGTTGATCGCCGTGGTGGCGATCACGTTCGCATTGCTTGGATTCTACGGTGGCGAGGTCTACCGGCAGGCGCCGCCCATCCCCGGCACGGTCGCCACGGCCGACGGCGCGCGCCTGTTCGGCCGCGATGACATCCTGGACGGCCAGACCGCCTGGCAATCCGTGGGGGGCATGCAGCTGGGTTCCGTCTGGGGGCATGGCGCGTACCAGGCGCCGGACTGGACCGCCGATTGGCTGCATCGCGAACTGACGGCCTGGCTGGATCTGGCCGCGCGCGATCAGCACGGCCAAGCCTATGCGCAGTTGGCCCCGCCCGATCAGGCGGCCCTGCGCGAAGCGCTGAAGGCCGAATACCGCGCCAACCGCAGTGATGCCGCGACCGACACGCTGACCGTCAGCCCGCGCCGGGCGCGCGCCATCGCGCAGACCGCCGCCTACTACGACCAGCTGTTTTCCGATGCGCCCGCGCTGCACGGTAGCCGCGAGAGCTTCGCGATGAAAGAAAACACCTTGCCCGACGCCGCGCGCCGGACCCAGCTGACCCGGTTCTTCTTCTGGACCGCGTGGGCGGCGGCGACCGAGCGCGAAGGGAAAACCGTCACCTACACCAACAACTGGCCGCATGAGCCGCTGATCGGCAACCAGCCCAGCGCCGAAAACGTCATGTGGTCCATCATCAGCGTCGTGGTGCTGCTGGCGGGCGTCGGCCTGCTGGTCTGGGCCTGGGCGTTCTTGCGCGGCAAAGAAGAAGACGAGCCGCAGGCGCCTGAACGCGATCCGCTCACCACGTTCGCGTTGACGCCATCGCAGCGCGCCTTGGGCAAGTACCTGTTCCTGGTGGTGGCGTTGTTCGGCTTCCAGGTGCTGCTGGGCGGCTTCACGGCGCACTACACGGTCGAAGGCCAGAAGTTCTACGGCATCGACGTGTCCCAGTGGTTCCCGTATTCGCTGGTGCGCACGTGGCATATCCAGAGCGCCTTGTTCTGGATCGCCACCGGGTTCCTGGCGGCGGGCCTGTTCCTGGCGCCCCTGATCAACGGCGGGCGCGACCCGAAGTTCCAGAAGGCGGGCGTCGACATCTTGTTCTGGGCGCTGGTGCTGGTGGTGGTCGGGTCGTTCACCGGCAACTATCTGGCGATCGCGCAGATCATGCCGCCCGACCTGAATTTCTGGCTTGGCCATCAGGGCTATGAATACGTGGACCTGGGCCGGCTGTGGCAGATCGGCAAATTCGCCGGCATCTGCTTCTGGCTGGCGCTGATGCTGCGCGGCATCGTGCCCGCCTTGCGCAAGCCTGGCGGCGACAAGAACCTGCTGGCGCTGCTGACGGCGTCGGTCGGCGCGATCGGGCTGTTCTACGGCGCGGGCTTTTTCTACGGGGAACGCACGCACCTGACGGTAATGGAGTACTGGCGCTGGTGGATCGTGCACCTGTGGGTCGAGGGCTTCTTCGAAGTGTTCGCGACGACGGCGCTGGCATTCATTTTCTCGACGCTGGGCCTGGTGTCGCGCCGCATGGCGACGACGGCCAGCCTGGCTTCGGCTTCGCTGTTCATGCTGGGCGGCATTCCGGGCACGTTCCATCACCTGTATTTCGCGGGTACCACCACGCCCGTCATGGCCGTGGGCGCCAGCTTCTCGGCGCTTGAGGTGGTGCCGCTGATCGTGCTGGGCCACGAGGCCTGGGAGAACTGGCGCCTGAAGTCGCGCGCGCCCTGGATGGCCGACCTGAAGTGGCCGCTGATGTGCTTCGTGGCCGTGGCGTTCTGGAACATGCTGGGCGCAGGCGTATTCGGCTTCATGATCAACCCGCCGATCTCGCTCTATTACATCCAGGGCCTGAACACCACGCCGGTACACGCGCACGCGGCGCTCTTCGGCGTCTATGGATTCCTGGCGCTGGGATTCACCTTGCTGGTGCTGCGCTACATCCGTCCGCACTACGCGCTAAGCCCCGGCTTGATGAAACTGGCGTTCTGGGGCTTGAACATCGGCCTGGCGCTGATGATCTTCACCAGCCTCTTGCCGATCGGCCTGATCCAGTTCCACGCCAGCGTCAGCGAGGGGCTCTGGTATGCCCGCAGTGAGGCCTTCATGCAGCAGGACCTGCTGAAGACGCTGCGCTGGGGCCGCACGTTCGGCGACGTGGTGTTCCTGCTGGGCGCGCTGGCGATGGTGATGCAGGTGATCCTGGGATTGTTGAGCGCCCGTCCCGCGCTGGCAGAACCGCGCCTGCGGGCCGGGACCGCGCAAGGGTAGGGCAGACGGTCCCGACTTTGCGCCAGCGCAACGTGGCTGCGCGCATCGGCCGGTTCAATGGAGACTTGCCCGCGCCAGGTCGGCGCGGGGCCTCCGGAGCCTTCCATGCGCCTGCTTTGCCTCGCGGTCCTGTCCTTGCTGATGACCGCCTGCGGGCCCGCCGACCGGGCCCGCCTTGCCGTGCCGGAACTGACCCGCCTGCCACCGGGTGAACTGCGCCACGTGCCGCCTGGCGAGGTGCTGCAAAACGGCTATCCCGCAACGCCCGTGCCGCGGCTTGCGCGCTTTCCCCAAGGTTTTTCCATCATGACGCGCCAGGTCAGCCAGGCCGAGTATGCGTCGTGTGTAGCCGCGGGCGCGTGCAAGCCGCTAGATGCGGAACAACGGCGGGCGTCGGCGTCCGACCGGCCGGCGGTGGGCATCAGCTGGGCTGATGCCGACGCCTACGCTGCCTGGCTGTCGGCCGGCACCGGCCAGCGGTTTCGCTTGCCGACCTATGCCGAATGGGCCTATGCGGCGGGCGAAGCGTTCCGCGAAACGGCGGTCGAACCATTTCCCGACCGCGACGATCCCGCGCAGCGCTGGCTGGCGGAATATGCGCAACAGGCAAGCGGACAGGCGGACGGCGAGGTGCGCGGGTTCGGCGCGTACGGCGTCAACGCCAGAGGGGTGAAGGACATGGCAGGCAGCGTGTGGGACTGGACGTCGGATTGCCATGTGCGTCGCGAGTTGACGGCGGCGCTGGACGATCCGCAGGAGACGGCCGGCGAGGGCAATTGCGGCATCCGCGTCGCGGCGGGCCGGCATATCGCCTATCTGCCGGACTTCATCCGCAACCCCAGGAACGGCGCGTGTTCCGTGGGCGTGCCGCCGGCCAATCTGGGCCTGCGCCTGGTGATGGAATCCGGCTAAGGGCTCAGTGCACGGCAGGAACAACGCCCGCGGACGGGCCCGCGCGGCACGACAGGCAGGCGGCGCAATCCACCGGCAACGGGGTATGCCCGCACAGGCGGGCCAGCGCGGCGGGCGAGCGCAGCACGATGCGCATGCGCCCGCCGCCGCCGATGATGCCGCGCTGTTTCCAGTCGCTGAGCAGCCGGCTGACGGTGTGCAGGGTGGTGCCGGTCATCTCGGCGATGTCTTGCCGCGTGATGGGAAAGCCGATGTCGACGCCGTCGCGGGTAGGCAGGCCGGATTGGTCGATCAGCCGCAGTATCGTGCGCGCCACGCGTTGTTCGACGTCGTCGTTGGAGAGTTCCTGGATGCGCTGGTGCGCCTCCTGCAAACGGTGCCCCATCGTGTGCAGGGCGGTGGCGGCCAGCTGCGGATGGCTGGCGGTGAAGGTGGACCAGGCCGCGGCGGGCCAGGCCAGGCACACGCTTTCCTGCACGGCCAGGACCGTGGCGGGATAACAGGCCTGCCCCATGGCGCAGGCCAGCCCGAACATGTCGCCCGGGTTGACGTAGCGCACGATGATCTGCTCGCCCTCTGGCGTGACCTGGACCACTTTCAGGCAACCGTGCAGCAGCACGAAGAAGTGTGCGCCCGGTGCGCCCTGGGCATACGCCACGGCCCCGGCCTCAAGCCGACAGGGCGCGGCGCCTTGCAGCGCGGCGTTCAACTGCGCATCGGACAGCGGCCTGAACAGGTCCAGGTTGCGCAGCAGGGCGTGGCAAAGCGGCGATGGCATGGCGATGGTCCGTTTGAAAGGGCGGAGCAGATTTCCACGCCTTGATGGTGACACCGCGGCCGTGTGACGGCAATGCGCACGCGGGCATTGCCTGGCCGCGAGTTTGCGCTACAGCAAAGAAGGATGCGTGCGCGACGCCTTCAATGGAGTTGCCGACAGACTCGGCGTTGAAGAATCGGAAAGAGGAGTTGCATATGAATGCCTTGCGTCCCACCGTGATCGCCACGGCCTTGTTTTTCACGCTGGCGGCTGGCCTGGCCGATGCCCAGAACGCCGACCAGTTGCCGCGCGCCAAGGTCGCGCTGGTTGCCCCGCCGCTTGTCCATCCGCACGAGCAGGTGGCGCGGTCCGGGCCCAAGGTGATCGAATTCGTCATGACCATCGAAGAAAAGAAAATGGTCATCGACGGCAAGGGCACCACGTTGCAGGCCATGACGTTCAACGGGTCGTTGCCGGGCCCGACGATGGTCGTGCATGAGGGCGATTACGTGGAGGTGACGCTGGTGAATCCCGCCACCAACGCGATGCCGCATAACGTGGACTTCCATGCCGCCACGGGAGCGCTGGGCGGCGCCCAACTGACCAATGTGAACCCGGGCGAACAGGCCACGCTGCGCTTCAAGGCGGACCGCAGCGGCACCTTTGTCTATCACTGTGCGCCGACGGGCATGGTGCCCTGGCACGTGGTGTCGGGCATGAGCGGCACCTTGATGGTGCTGCCGCGCGACGGCCTGAAAGACCCCGACGGCAAGCCGCTGCACTACGACCGCGTCTACACCATAGGCGAGTTCGACCTCTACATCCCCAAGGACGAAAACGGCAAATACAAGGACTACGCGACGCTGGCCGACAGCTACGCGGACACGCTGGAAGTCATGCGCACGCTGACCCCGTCGCACATCGTTTTCAATGGCAAGGTCGGCGCGTTGATGGGCGACAACGCCTTGACGGCCAAGGTGGGCGAGACCGTGATGCTGATCCATTCGCAGGCCAACCGCGACACGCGGCCCCATCTGATCGGGGGGCATGGCGACTGGGTCTGGGAAACCGGCAAATTCGGCAACCCGCCCCAGAAAAACCTGGAAACCTGGTTCATCCGGGGCGGCTCGGCGGGGGCCGCGCTCTACACCTTCAAGCAGCCGGGCGTGTACGCCTACCTGAACCACAACCTGATCGAAGCCTTTGAACTGGGCGCGGCCGGGCACATCAAGGTCGAAGGCAAGTGGAATAACGACCTGATGCAGCAGATCAAGGCGCCGGCGCCGATTCCGCGCTGAGTGGCTTCGACGGGCAAGGGCGCCGCCATGGCGCCCAGCTGTGCGTGAATAGTTGCACTTGCAATTGTTAAAAAACCTCCCTACGATTGCAATTGCACATTATGCAATTGCAATTCACGATGTGAAATGACGGCGCCCGCTATCCCGATCCAGGCGCCGCCCACGCACCCAAAGGAGGACGCCCATGGACACCCCGATCGACCCGATCGACGCCGACCCGCAGGAAACCCAGGAATGGCTGGAAGCCATGCAGGCCGTGCTGGCCCACGAAGGCCTGCCGCGCACGCACTATTTGCTGGATCAACTGATCAACCAGGACCGCGCGGCCAACGGCCGCTACGCGGCGCCGGGCGTCACGCCTTACGTGAATTCCATCGCTGCGGCCGCGCAGGGCGGGTTTCCCGGCGACCTGGGGGTCGAACTGCGCCTGGACGCCTACCTGCGCTGGAATGCCATGGCTATGGTGCTGCGCGCGGGCAAGACCTCAGGCGTGGGCGGCCACATCGCGACCTATGCGTCGGCCACGACGCTGTACGAAACCGGCTTTCGCCATTTCTTCCGGGCGGCCACCCCGGAATTCCTGGGTGACATGCTGTACATCCAGGGCCATTCGGCCCCCGGCATCTACGCGCGCGCCTATCTGGAAGGCCGCATCTCGGAAGCCGAGCTTGACCGCTTCCGCCGCGAGATCGGCGGGGGCGGCCTGGCGTCTTATCCGCACCCGCGCACGATGCCCGGGTTCTGGCAGTTCCCGACGGTGTCGATGGGCCTGGGGCCACTGATGGCCGCCTACCAGGCGCGCTATATGCGCTATCTGGAGGACCGTGAACTGATACCCGTGCAAGGCCGCAAGGTCTGGGGATTCCTGGGCGACGGCGAGCAGGACCAGCCCGAAACGCTGGCCGCCGTGGCGATGGCCGGGCGCGAAAAGCTGGACAACCTGATCTTCGTGGTCAATTGCAACCTGCAGCGGCTGGACGGCCCGGTGCGCGGCAACGCCAAGATCATCCAGGAACTGGAAAGCGTGTACCGCGGCGCTGGCTGGAATGTGATCAAGGTGATCTGGGGCGCCGGCTGGGACGCGCTCTTGGCCCAGGACCACGACGGCCGCCTGCGCCGCCGCATGATGCAGTGCGTGGATGGCGAGTATCAGGTGTTCAAGGCACGTGGCGGCGCCTATGTGCGCGAACACTTTTTCGGCGCGGACCCGGTGCTGCTGGAACGCGTGGCCCATCTGTCGGATGACGAGATCGGCGCGTTGAACCGCGGCGGGCATGACCCGGCCAAGGTCTATGCCGCCTATGCGGCGGCCCTGGCGCATCGCGGCCAGCCCACCGTCATCCTGGCCAAGACCGTCAAGGGCTACGGCATGGGCGCGGCCGGCGAAGCCGCGAACACCAACCACCAACAGAAAAAGATGGCCGACCCGGCCGTGCGCGCGTTCCGCGACCGCTTTGCCATTCCGGTGCCGGACGATCAGCTGGAGCAGATTCCCTACATCAAGCCCGCGCCGGGCAGCGCGGAACAGGCCTACTTCGACGCCGCCATCGCGCGGGCGGGCGGCCATCTGCCTCGCCGTCCCGCTGGGCCCGGCCCGCTGGCCACGCCGGCGCTGGACGCGTTCGCCTCGCACCTGAAGGGCAGTGACGGGCGCGAGTTTTCCACCACGATGGCGTTCGTGCGCGTGCTGGCGCAATTGCTGAAAGACCCGGAGATCGGCCCGCGCGTGGTGCCGATCGTGCCGGACGAATCGCGCACGTTCGGCATGGACGGCATGTTCCGGCAGGTAGGCATCTACTCGCACGTGGGGCAGTTGTACACGCCGCAGGATGCGGACCAGCTCAGCGTCTACCGCGAAGACCGCAAGGGCCAGATCCTGCAGGAAGGCATCAACGAGTCGGGCGCCATGTCGTCGTGGATCGCCGCGGCCACCGCCCATAGCACGCATGGTGTTGCCACCATTCCGTTCTACATCTTCTATTCGATGTTCGGCTTCCAGCGCGTGGGCGACCTGGCCTGGGCGGCGGGCGACATCCGCGCACGCGGCTTCCTGCTGGGCGCGACGTCGGGGCGGACCACGCTGGAAGGCGAAGGCTTGCAGCACGATGACGGCCACAGCCACGTGCTGGCCTCGGTCATTCCGTCGTGCCGTGCCTACGATCCTGCCTACGCCTATGAGATCGCGGTAATCGTGCAGGACGGGATGCGCCGCATGTACCAGGATCAGGAAGACGTCTTCTACTACCTGACGCTGATCAACGAGAAGACCGCGCATCCGGCCATGCCGGCGGGCGCCGAGGCCGGCATCCTGCAGGGCATGTACCGCTTGCGCGAGGCGGCGCCGGGCGCGCTGCGGGTGCAATTGCTGGGCAGCGGCGCGATCTTGCGCGAGACCCTGGCCGCCGCAGATCTGCTGCAACAGGACTTCGGCGTGGCGGCCGACGTCTGGAGCGTGACCAGCTATTCGGAACTGGGGCGCGACGGCCACGAGGCCGAACGCTGGAACCGCCTGCATCCGCTGGAGGACGCGCGCCGCGGCTACGCCGAAACCGCGCTGGCCGGAAGCATCGGGCCGGTCGTGGCGGCCACCGACTACATGAAGACGGTGCCCGAGCAGATCCGGCCGTTCATGGCGGGCCGCCGCTATGTGACCTTGGGCACGGACGGGTTCGGCCGGTCGGATACGCGGCAGGCGCTGCGTTCCTTCTTTGGGGTGGACCGCCATCACATCGCGCTGGCGGCCTTGAAGGCATTGGCGGACGACGGTCTGATTGACCGGGCTAAGGCGGCCGACGCCATCGCCCGCTACGGCATCGATGCGGAAGCGGTTTCCGCCGCCTTGCCGTAGGGGAGCAGGAGGCGCGTCGGGGCTAGACCCGGCGCGCCAGCATGGCCCAGACGCCGGCTGCGGACATCATGGCGCCGCCGCCCAGGTTGAAGCCGCGCTGCGCCCGGGGCGACGCCAGCAGCCGGCTGGCAGAACCCGCGAACACCGCATAGGCGGCGGCGTTGATGCCGGCGCAGGCGACGAACGTGGCCGACAGCATCCACAATTGGCGCGTCACATCGCCCGCCGGGTCGATGAACTGCGGCAGGAAGGCGACGAAGAAAATCATGCCCTTGGGGTTCAACGCCGTCACCAGGTACGTGTTGGCGAACAGCTTCCAGCGCGAGGCCGCGGCGGTGGCCACAGGCAGCGAGGCCGGAGCTACGCCCGCGCGCAGCAGCTTGAAGCCCAGATACAGCAAATACAGCCCGCCGGCGGTCTTGACCACCGTGAACCAGAAGGCAGAGGCCTTCAGCAGGGCACCCAAGCCCAGCAGCGACAGCACGAGGGCGGTGGAGTCGCCCAGCGCTACGGCCAGCACCAGCGGCAGGCGCGCGCGTTTGCCGTACGTCATGGAATAGCTGATGACGGTCAGGATCGTCGGGCCGGGCAACATGACGAGCAGGGCGGATGCCCCCAGAAAGGCCAACCAGGTTTCAAGCGACATGGGACTCGCGCTCCGATGGGGGTAGGGGGGCTGCCGGGCAGCCGTGCCGGTGACTGTAGGCCAATCGCCGCGCTTTGGGAATGCCCTGGCGCCGGGTGGTGTTAAATACGGTTTTCCCGGACAGTGAACGCGTGGCCGCAAGGCTTCTCGCGAAGGAAACACCATGGCATTCGATTTTGATCTGTTTGTGATCGGCGCGGGCTCCGGCGGCGTGCGCGCCGCCCGTTTCGCGGCGGGCTTCGGCGCGCGCGTGGCGGTGGCGGAAAGCCGCTACCTGGGTGGCACCTGCGTCAACGTGGGCTGCGTGCCCAAGAAGCTGCTGGTCTACGGCGCCCACTACAGCGAGGACTTCGAGCAGGCGCACGGTTTTGGCTGGACCGCCGGCAAGCCGTCGTTCGACTGGCCCACCCTGATCGCCAACAAGAACCGCGAGATCGAGCGCCTTAACGGCATTTACCGCAATTTGCTGGTCAATAGCGGCGTGACGCTGCTGGAAGGCCACGCCCGCATCGTCGACCCGCATACGGTCGAGATCAATGGCCAGCGTCACAGCGCCGCCAACATCCTGGTGGCCACCGGTGGCTGGCCGCAGGTGCCGGACATCCCGGGCAAGGAACACGCCATCACCTCGAACGAGGCCTTCTTTCTGAAGGCGCTGCCGCATCGCGTGCTGGTCGTGGGCGGCGGTTACATCGCCGTGGAGTTCGCCTCGATTTTCAACGGCATGGGCGCACAGACCACCCAGGCTTACCGCGGCCCGCTGTTCCTGCGCGGCTTTGACCAGGGCGTGCGCGAACACTTGCGCGACGAGCTGGTGAAAAAAGGTATCGACCTGCGCTTCAACACCGAAGTCACACGCATCGACAAGCAGGCCGACGGCACGCTGGCGGCCACGCTGAAGGACGGTTCCGTCATCGAAACCGATTGCGTGTTCTACGCCACGGGCCGTCGTCCGATGCTGGATAACCTGGGCCTGGAAAATACCGGCGTCAAGCTGAAGAAAGACGGCTTCATCGAGGTGGATGACGAATACCGTACCGCCGAGCCCTCCATCCTGGCGATTGGCGACGTCATCGGCCGCGTGCCGCTGACGCCGGTGGCCCTGGCCGAAGGCATGGCCGTGGCCCGCCGCCTGTTCCGCCCCGAGGAATACCGCAAGGTGGATTACAAGCTGATCCCGACCGCCGTGTTCAGCCTGCCGAACATTGGCACGGTGGGCATGACGACGGAAGAGGCGCGCGAGGCCGGCTACGAGGTCAAGCTCTTCGAAAGCCGTTTCCGGCCCATGAAGCTGACGCTGACCGAGTCGCAGGAAAAAACGCTGATGAAGCTGATCGTGGACGCCAAGACCGACCGCGTGCTGGGTGTGCACATGGTGGGCCCCGACGCGGGCGAAATCGTGCAGGGCATCGCCGTGGCGCTGAAGGCGGGCGCGACCAAGCAGGTGTTCGACGACACCATCGGCATCCACCCCACGGCGGCCGAAGAGTTCGTCACGCTGCGCACCCCGGTCGCGCAATAAGGCGGTACCGGCGGAGCGCTACAGGCGTTCGATCATGGCGCGCGCCGCCGCGGGCGCGCGTTCTTTCGCGCCATTGATGAAGAACGCGTAGACGTCCTGCGGCCGGGCGGCGCCCGAGGGGGCAGGCCCGATGCGGCGCAGGTCCGCCGGGTCGGCCCCGCGCGCCCAGGTGCGCAGGCGCTCGGCCCAGGCATCCAGCACCTTGGGCGCATAACCCGCCTTGAAGGTGGGGCTGGCGCGCATCAGGCGCGCATAGACGAAATCGGCCGTGCGGTCGGCGATGGCCGGGAAGTCTTCGCTATCGGTGTAGACGGTGGCGGCGCGGTGGCGGCGGGCCAATTCCAGGTATTCGTCGCACGCGAAGCTGGCGTGCCGCACGTCAAGCACGTGGCGCAGCTTCAGGCCGTCGACTTTGTCCGGCAACAATTCCAGGAAGGCGCCGAAGTCCTCGGCGTTGAAGGTCTTGGTGGGGGCGAACTGCCAGACCACCGGGCCCAGCTTGGGTCCCAGTTCGGCAATGCCGCTGTTCACGAAGCGCTGGATCGAATCCTTGGCGCCGGCCAATTCGCGGCGGTTGGTCGCGTAGCGCGACGCCTTGAGCGAAAACACGAACCCCTCCGGCGTCTCGTCGCGCCATTTGGCGAAGGTTGCCGGCTTCTGGGTGCTGTAATAGGTGCCGTTGATTTCGATGGCGGTCAACTGGCGGCTGGCGTACTCCAGTTCCCGCGCGTGGGGCAGGCCCTCGGGGTAGAACGGGCCGCGCCAGGGCGCGTAGGTCCAGCCTCCTATGCCAACGCGGATACGGGGGGAACTGCCCACCACGGACGGGTGACGCTGCGGCATGTCCAGGTGCTCCATGCAATCGGACGAACCTGACCACTGTATCGCCGCGCCCATGCCGGCGTAAAGCGTGCGGGCCCGGAACAGGAAGTAACACTGGCGCGGCTGTCGTATTCGCGATACGGCAATCCGACCCTTTGCGAACTTCTGGAGTTTGCCTTCATGCCAGCAAACACCTTGCGTGTTTGCCTACGACAAAAAACTCCTGTTCCGGTACAGTTTTGCGATAACGTGTAGGCCTTCAATCCGACTTCGCCCGGCGCCCGCCGGCTCATCATGCCTGACCTGACTCATCTGCTGACGTTCGCCCTGGTTGCGCTGGGCATGGTGCTTACGCCCGGGCCCAACATGATCTACCTGGTGTCCCGCTCCATTTCCCAAGGCCCCCAAGCGGGTCTGATCTCACTGGGCGGCGTGGCGGTCGGGTTCATCTTCTATGTGCTGTGCGCCGCCTTCGGCATCACCGCCTTGCTGCTGACGGTGCCGCTGGCCTATGACGCGCTGCGCATCGGCGGCGCGCTGTACCTGCTGTACATGGCGTGGCAGGCGATCCGGCCGGGCGGCCGTTCGCCGTTCCAGGTGCGCGAACTGCCCAAGAGCAGCCCGCGTACGCTGTTCACCATGGGCCTGGTGACCAATCTGCTGAATCCCAAGATCGCGGTGATGTACGTGTCGCTGCTGCCGCAATTCATCCAGCCCGACCACGGCAGCGTGTTCACGCAGTCGCTGGCGCTGGGTATGACGCAGGTGGCGGTCAGCCTGTCGGTCAATGCCGTCATCGCCATCATGGCCGGGTCGATCGCCGGCTTCCTGGCGGGCCGTCCGCTGTGGATGGTCGTGCAACGCTGGCTGATGGGAACGGTACTGGCGGGCCTGGCCGTGCGCATGATCATGGATACGCGCCGCTGATGGAACACGATAGCGGCTTTTTCGCGTCGCTGGGCGGCATGCTCGGCGAAGCGCTGCGCGGCATCGTTGCGGGCATCAAGTGGCTGCTGGGCGGGCTGGGCGGCGCCTTGGGCGACTTCTATTCCGGACTGGCCGGCGCGATGGGCATGAGCCCGTCGATCTTCAACTTCGTCCTGCTGGTGCTGGGCCTGATGTTCCTGTGGGCGGCGGTCAAGGCCTTGCTGCGCCGCTCCATCATCGGATTTCTCTTCTGGCTGGTGCTGGCGGTGCTGGTGCTGGGCGGGCTGGTGGATTAGCCGCGGGCGGCCTGGCCGTCAGCGCCGGGCTTTCAACGCGATATCCCGCAGCCGGCCGACCAGCGCCGGGAACCGCTCGGCCCCCGTGTTCCCATATCCGATCACCAGCCCATTGTCTTCCGGGCGGGGCGTGATCGCGAATGAGGACAGCGCGCCGGGGTTCATCCCCAGCTTGCGCGCCTGCTCCACGATCGCCACATCGGAAAACGCCGGCGGCAGCCGCACGGTCAGGTGCAGGCCGCTGTGGCCGCCCAGCACTTCATGATCGATCTCAAGGTGCGCGGCAAGCGCGTCGCGCAGCGCCGCCTGGCGCTCGCGGTACAGCCGCCGCATACGGCCAAGGTGGCGCGAGAACTGGCCGTTGTCGATGAAGGCCGCCATGGTCAGTTGTTCCAGGCGGTGGCCGCCGCGCAGCATTTCGATGACGGACGGCATGGCTTGCGTGGCGATGGTTTCGGGCAGCACCAGGAAACCCAGGCGCAGGGCAGGGAACATGGTCTTGCTGAACGTGCCCACATACAGCACGGGCGCGTCGGGCAGCAGGCCCTGCATGGCGGCGATGGGCTCGCCCTGATGGCGGAATTCGCTGTCGTAGTCGTCTTCGATGATCCACGCACCCGCGCGGCGCGCACGTTCCAGCAGGTCCAGCCGGCGCGCCACCGACAGCACGGCGCCGGTGGGGTATTGGTGCGACGGCGTGGTCTGGATCAGCCGCGGCGGGCGCGTCTGCCACGCGTCTTCGGGAATCACCATGCCGTCGGCGTCCACGCGCATCGCCACGACGTCCAGGTCGCCCGCATGAAAGGCGGACTTGGCGCCTCGGTAGCCGGGGTCTTCCAGCCATGCGGTGTCGCCGGGGTTGGTCAGCAGTTGCACGCACAGCGCCAGCGCGCCCTGCGCGCCTTCGGTGATGACGATGCGCGAGGCCTCGCAGCGCACGCCGCGCGATACGCGCAGGTACTGGGCGATGGCTTCGCGCAGCGCGGGTTCGCCCACCGGATGCCCATACCCCAGCGTGGTGGCCGGGGCGGCCTGCAGCGCGCGGTCCTGCGCGCGGCGCCACGCATTGACCGGGAACTGCGTCAACGCAGGGGTGCCGGGCGTCATCGGCAGGGAACCGTCGTGCAGGTAGCGCGAGGATACGATGCGCGACAGGCGCTTGGCGGTGAAGGAGGATTCGGCGGGCGGCGGCGCGGCCTGCCGGGCGGCGTTGCTGGCGGCGGCCGACAGCGGCGCCACGCGCGTGCCTTGCCGGTCGGCGATGACATAGCCTTCGGCAGTAAGCTGCTCGTAGGCGATCAGGACCGTGTTGCGCGAAATATCCAGGTCCTCGGACAGCGCGCGCGACGATGGCAGTTTGCCGCCGGCGGGCAATTGGCCGGCCAGGATGGCCTGCTTGAGCCGCTGGATCAGCTGGCGCTGGCGAGGCAGCGCCCCGGGGCCGCGCGCCAGCGGGCTGGACAGCAGGGCGGCGTCCGCAGGGTCGCCCAAGGATGGCAGGGGAGTCATGGCCCTATTAAATTCAAGGATCGTGGTGCTTTTTATGATGCCACGATTCCGATATCGTGAGGTCATGCGTGTTGCGTCCGCCACCGCCGGCGACGCGCGCTAACCAGGATGAGGCCCGTAGCATGCAACCCCGCGTCAACGCATTCCAACAACCCATTGGCCCTGATGTTCCCGGCTGGACCCCGCGCGCGCGTCCGCCCCTGACTCCGGCCGTTGGCCGTTACTGCCGGTTGGAACCCCTGTCCGCCGAGCGCCACGCGGCGGACCTTTATCAGGCCTTCAGCCAGGCGCCGGACGATAGCGACTGGACCTACATGGGCGTCGGCCCTTTTGCTGACGAGGCCGCCTACCGGACGTTCGCCGAGGCCGCGCAGGCAGGCAGCGACCCTTTGCATCACGCCATCATCGATCTGGAAACGGGCCGCGCCATCGGCACGCTGGCGCTGATGCGGATCGACCCGCCCAACGGCGTGATCGAAGTGGGCTTCGTGTCGTTCTCGCGCCAGCTCAAGCGCACCCGCATCGCGACCGAGGCGCAGTTCCTGCTGATGCGCCGCGCTTTCGACGAACTGGGATATCGCCGCTATGAATGGAAGTGCGACAGCCTGAACGCGCCGTCGCGCCAGGCCGCCGCCCGGCTGGGATTCCAATTCGAGGGCATCTTCCGCCAGGCGACGGTCTACAAGGGCCGCAGCCGTGATACGGCATGGTTCTCGATCATCGACAGCGAGTGGCCGGCGCTGCGCGCTGGCTACGAGCGCTGGCTGGACCCCGAGAATTTCGACGCCGAAGGCAACCAGCGCAAGGGCCTGGCCGAACTGACCGCCCAGGAAAAGGCCGCGTGCGCCTGATCCCGATAGCGCTTGCGCTGTTCTGGGGGCTGAACTGGCCGGCGGTGAAGATCATTCTGTCGATCTTCCCGCCGTTCACGCTGCGTGTCATGGGCCTGGGCAGCGGTGCGGTGCTGCTGTTGCTGCTGGCGCTGGCCAAGCGCGTGGCCCTGTTGCCTCCGCGTGCGTCGTGGCCCGGCATCATCGTGGGCGGCTTGTTGGCCGTGGCGGTGTTCAACCTGGCGGTGGCGTGGGCGCAGCTCAGCACCAGCACCTCGCGCGCTGCGGTGTTGACCTTCACCATGCCCATGATGTCGGCCGTGCTGGCCTGGGCCGTGCTGGGTGAACGCCCCGACCGGCGCCGGGCCGTGGCGCTGGCGCTAGGCGCGCTGGGCGTGGCGATCCTGGCCTGGCCGGTGTTGCATGCCGTCTTCGTCGACCACGACATCGCCGCGACCAAAGGCCTGGCCTTTCCGCTGATCGCCGCTTTCGGTTGGGCCGCCGGCACGGTCTATCTGAAGCGGTGGCCCGTGGCGGGCAACCGTATCGTGGTGACGGCCTGGCAACTGGTGGTGGGCGCGGCTTGCGCCTTGACGGGCATGCTGATCGCGGGCGAGTCGTTTCCCACGCAGGGCTGGAATGTGCGGGTGGCCGGCGCGCTGGCGTTTCACATCATCCTGGGCACGGCGGTGGCGTATTGGCTGTGGTTCGTGCTGAGCGAAAAGGTCAGCGCCACCGTCGCGGCATTGACGACACTGATGGTGCCCGTGGTCGGGGTGCTGGGCGCGATGGCGCTGGTGGGCGACCGGCCGGGCGCGGCAGACTGGCTGGGCTTCGCCTTCGTGCTGGCCGGGGCGGCCCTGATCGTACTGAACTTGGGCAAGGCGCGGGGGTGACGCCGGCGGCTCACACCCGCTTGCGCAACAGGTTCCTGATCACTTCCGCACCGCTCACCAGGGTGATGCCCGCCAGCACCAGCACCGCGCCAATGGCAAAGCCGGCGTCCAGCGGCTCGTTCAGGATCAGCACGCCGAAGCTCACGCCGAACAGCGGTGTCATGAAAGACAGGATCGACAGCCGCGACGCCAGGTAGCGGCGCAGCAGCCAGAACCAGGCAAGGTAGCTGGACAGCGCCACCACCACCGACTGGAAGGCCACGCTCAGCACGGCGGCCTGCGTGTAGCGGATGGTGTCTTGACCGGTGGCGGCGGCATAGGCCAGCAGCCCGATGGCGGCCACCGCCATCTGATAGAACAGCGTCTTGGAAGGCGCGGCTTCCGATAGCGAGGTCTTGCGGATGGCGACCGTGGTGGCGCCCCAGAGCAAGCCCGCGGCCAGGCCCATGGCATCGCCCAGCAGCATGTTCGAGGATCCCGCCTGCGCTGGCTTGCCCAAAAACGCCACCCCGATGCCGCCGAACGCGATCGCCACGCCCAGCCACTGGAGCGGGCGCATGCGTTCTTCAGGTAACAGCCAATGCAGGCCCAGCGCGGCGAAGATGGGGGCGGTGTACAGGAACACCGACATGTGCGAGGCCGTGGTGTAGAGCAGGCCCTGCGCCACGAACAGGAATTCTCCCGCGAACAGCAAGCCGACGATCAGGCCGGGCAGGGCGGTGCCGTCGCGGAATGCGCGCAAGCCCTCGGCCCGCCACACCACCACCGCCAGCACCAGCGCCGCGAACGTCGAGCGCAGGCCGATCTGCATGATGGGGGCGATATCGCCGGCCACCAGCTTGATGGCGATCTGCTGGAAACCCCAGCACACGCACAGGGCCAGCATGCCGCTGGTTGCCAGCGCGTCCAGCGGCAAGCGTTGCGGCTTGGCGGCGGGCGCGCTCACGGCAGTTCGGCGGGGTAGCTGTCCAGCGCCAGGCCGATCTGTTGGCGCAAGTCCCATTCGGCCAGGGTCGATTGCACCGGGCCGAAGAAGGCGCCGTCGCGCGTGACGAACATGGCGGGCAGATGAAAGACCTCGTAGCGTTCGACCAGTCCGCGGTTGTCGCCCGCATCCACCCAGCACACGCGTTCCACGGGCAATTCCAGCGCCGGCAGCTGTTCGCGCGCGATGCGGCAGGTGCCGCAGGTGCGGCTGTGAAAGACCAGCAGCGTCAGGCCGGGCGCATCCAGCAGGAAGCGGTCGGCGGTGCTGTCATTGAGTTCTATCTGTTCCATGGGCGGCGGGGGGACGAGTCGTGGGCGCCAGACGAACCCGGCGCAAGGCGTCCATTATGGCAGCGCGCCGCCCGCGGGCCAGGGATACCCGCGGGCGCCGAATGGGTGTGCCGATTCAAGCGCCGCGCAGCACCCGGTCCAGCTCCAGCACCGACTGGTACAGGACCCGGGTGCCGTCCAGCAACTGCGCGGGTTCGATCCATTCTTCCGGGCAGTGGCTGCGGCCATTCAGGCACGGGATGAAGACCATGCCGATGGGGCCCGTGGGCGCCATGTACACGGCGTCATGGCCCGCGCCGCTGGGCAGGCGCATCGACGCGTAACCCAGCTGGTCGGCCGCGGCCTTGACCGCGTCCATCACCAGCGGCGAACAGTCCGTGGGCTGCGCGCGGCTCAGTTGCGTGAAGCCTGCAGTCAGGCGCAGCGCCTTCAGGTCGTCGGCCACGCCGGCCATCAACGTTTCCGGGAACGCGTCCAGCACGGCGTTGCTGTCGCTGCGCATTTCCAGCGTCAGCTCCACCCGGCCGGGCACGGCGTTGGCAGCGTTCGGCGTCATCGACAAGCGGCCCACCGTGGCCACCACGTAATGCGGATTGCCGCTGGCGGCGCTGGCCTGGCGGCTGGCGGCATCGATGATGCGGGCCGCGCCGACAAGCGCGTCGCGGCGGATGTCCATGGGGGTGGTGCCAGCATGATCGGGCTGGCCTTCCACCACGATCAGCACGCGGCGGATGCCCAC
Source organism: Achromobacter sp. 18P8.1.1 (assembly GCF_057799415.1). Classification (NCBI taxonomy): domain Bacteria; kingdom Pseudomonadati; phylum Pseudomonadota; class Betaproteobacteria; order Burkholderiales; family Alcaligenaceae; genus Achromobacter; species Achromobacter sp. 18P8.1.1. Next base: position 26,968 of record NZ_JBYOKH010000045.1, read on the forward strand.
GATGTTGGTGACCACGCCGATCGGCAGGCCGCGGCTTTCCAGGACGGGGCCCTGTTCGATATGCAGTTCGACAAACGCCGCGGTGTCGCCCGCGCCGCGCAAGGGGGCATGAAGCGCCGCCGGGTCGCCGCCGACGCGGGCGATGCCTTGGGCCAGCGTCTCGCCGTCGGGGTTGCGGGCGGCCAGCATGTCGGCGGTCAACTGGCCGGAGAGCGCGCGGCTACCCACGCACGAGATGCCGTAGTCGCTGGGTTCTTCGGACAGGAAGTCGATGACTTCGAACGGATGCGCCAGTTCGATGCCGTGTTCCTGCATCGTGTGGGCGACTTCGATGCCGGCCAGGACGCCGATGATGCCGTCGAAGCGGCCGCCGGCCATGACGGTGTCGCAATGCGAGCCGGTGGCAATCGGCTTGCGCGCGGGGTCGCGCCCGGCGCGGGTGCCGATCAGGTTGCCGCCCGCGTCCAGGCGGGTGGCCAGGCCGGCGGCTTCGAACTCGCTGCGCAGCCAGACGCGGGCCTCGTCGAACAAGGGCGAAAAGGCGCGGCGCGTCCATGGGACGTCGGGCAGGGTGAAGCGGGACAAGGCTTCAACGCGCGACCAGAGTCGGTCGGCATTGAGCGGGGGGAATTGGGGGGAAGGCGATGCAGGGGGTGTTGCGTGCGGCATGAAGATTCCTGAAGATGCGCCGTAGATTATGTCATGGCGATCTAGTGCGCCGCCCCTTCAGGATGCCAGCCGCCACGACGGTTCGCGCTTCTCCAGGAAAGCGGCCACGCCTTCGCGGGCTTCGTCGGTGCTGCGGCAGGCCGCGATCCGTTCCACGGTGTCGGCGATCAGCGCCGTGTCGATCGGCTGGCCCGCGAAGTCCCGCACCAGACGCTTGCTGGCCTGGACGGCATCGGGGCCGTTGGCGCATAGCGTGCGGCAGATTGCGTCGGCCGCGTCATGCAGCGCCTCGGCGGGCACCACGTCGTGCAGCAGCCCCAGGCGCAGCGCGGTGGCGGCGTCAAAACGTTCGGCGGTCAGGAAATAGCGGTTGGCCGCCCGTTCGCCCATGGCCCGGATCACATAGGGGCTGATGGTGGCGGGCAGCAGCCCCAGGCGGGTTTCAGACAGGCAGAAGTGTGCGGAATCGGCGGCGATGGCGATGTCGCAGGCCGACAGCAGGCCCATGCCGCCGGCGTAGGCATCGCCGTTCACGCAGGCAACGACGGGTTTGGGGCACGACCAGATGGTGTGCAACATATCGGCCAGCCGGGTGGCGTCGGCGCGATTGTCGGCGTCGGTATGCGTGGCCATTTTGCGCATCCAGTTCAGGTCGCCGCCCGCGCAGAACGCCTTGCCGGCGCCGGTCAAGAGCAGCACGCGCACACGGGGATCCTGCGCCGCCTGCCTGACGGCGCTGGTCAGCGCGGCGATCAGGGTCTCGTCGAAAGCGTTGCGCATGTCGGGGCGGTTCAGCGTCAGGCGGACGATGGCGACGTCGTGGGCGACGTCCAGGGGGGCGTGCAGAGTCATGCCGGGTCTCCCGTTGTATTGAATATGGCTCAATAAGCTAGGTGCTGGTGCTCGATGATTCTAGGGCTATTTTGGGTAATCCGCGATGCATTCCGGTCAAGTATTGAGTTATCCTCAAAAAAATAACGGAGCGAGACATGAATCCACAATCAGGCGGCCAGGCCGCCGATCAGCGTTATGCGTCGGTATTCCGGCCCTGGCTGTACGACGGCAAGACCATCCTGGTGACGGGCGGCGGCAGCGGCCTGGGGCGCTGCACCGCGCACGAACTGGCGGCGCTGGGGGCGAGCCTGGCTCTGGTCGGTCGCAAGCTGGACAAGCTTGAGGCGGCGGGCGAAGAGATTGCCCGCATCTACCCCCAAGCCGCCGGGCGCATCAGCCTGCACGCGTGCGATATCCGCGACGAGGCCGGCGTGCGCAGCGTGGTCACGGACGTGCTGGACCGGCATGGCGCCATCGACGGCCTGTTCAATTGCGCGGGCGGGCAGTTTCCTGCGCCGTTGGACCGCATCAGCTTCAACGGCTGGAACGCGGTGGTCCAGAACAACCTGCACGGCACCTTCCTGATGGCGCGCGAGGTCTATACGCAGCACATGCGCCAGCACGGCGGGGCCATCGTCAACATGCTGGCCGACATCTGGGGCGGCATGCCGGGCATGGGCCATTCGGGCGCGGCGCGGGCCGGCGTGTGGAACCTGACCGAAACCGCCGCTTGCGAATGGGCGCACGCCGGGGTTCGTGTGAATGCGGTGGCGCCGGGCTGGATCGCGTCGAGCGGCATGGACAGCTACGACGACAAGTACCGCGCGGTGTTGCGCAAGCTGAAGACCAAGGTGCCGCTGCAACGCTTCGGCACCGAGGCGGAACTGGCGGCGGCCGTGGTGTTCCTGCTGTCGCCGGCGGCCGCCTTCATCAATGGCAGCGTTATCCGCGTGGATGGCGGCGTGCCCAACGCGCGCCACTCCTGGTCCTTGCAGCCCGCCGAGCGCGGCGAGGTCTATAACGGCTTTCCTCAGTACGTGCCGCCGTCCTTGTTTTCGGACTCTGCTGACGACTCGGAAGCCTGAAGCCGATGCAGGGCGTCGCGCACTTCGCCGCGGAACCGGGCCAATGCCAGCGCGTCCTGGCGGGGCGGCTGCAAGGCCTGCCACAGGAAGCCGACCAGCTGGTCGGCCGTGGCGGACACATCTACCCGCGCGCCGCGCAGGATGGCGTCCCACAGCACGTGCTCCATGGGGCCATAGACCGCCGACCGCAACAGCCGCAACGGCATGTCCCGCCGGATGTCGCCGTCGGCCTGGCCTTGGGCCAGGATGCGCATCAGCGGCGCGGTGTAGCGGCGCTGCAGGCCGGCGTAGACCTCGCCGAAATCGTCGTTGCGGGCGCGTCCTTCGGACAGGATGAAGGCGCACAGCCCCGGCCCTTCGGCCAGCAGGTGCCGCAGGTGCGTATGCACCAGATAGTGCAGCTGCGCGCGCGCGCCCTGCACGTGGGGCAGGCTGTCTTCGACCTTGCCGATGATCTCGTCGTACCAGTCGCTGATCACCCGCACGCACAATTCCCGCTTGCCGCCGAAGTAGGTGAAGATCGTGGCTTCGGATACGCCCAGCCGCTGGGCGATCTCGGTCGTCGTGGCCGCCTGGAAGCCGGCCTCGGAGAAGACTTGCCGGGCCATGTTCAGGATGTCGCGGATGCGCTGTTCCGACTTGGCGCTGGCCGCCGGGCGGCGGGTCGGGACGACAGGGGTTTTTTCCATGCGGACGGCAAAAGGGCGGGTAGGCGGGGCTTATTATTGAGCCAGGGTCAAGCAAGTTGAGCAAGCCCTGGATGACCCATAACAACATCAGAGACTAAACCATGCTGTCCCGAGCCGAATCCTACAAGCAGCTTGTGTCCCAATTCCAATGGCAGGTGCCGGCGGACTTCAATATCGGCGTCGACGCCTGCGACAAATGGGCCGACGGCAGCGGACGCGTGGCGCTGATCTACGAAAAGACCGACGGCGCGCAAACGCGCTATACCTTCGACGACATCAAGGCGCAGTCCAACCGCCTGGCGCATAGCCTGGAGCGCCACGGGGTGCGGCGCGGCGACCGCGTGGCGGTGTATTTGCCGCAGGCGCCCGAGACCGCGGTGACGCACATCGCCGTCTACAAGATGGGCGCGGTGGCGGTGCCGCTGTTCACGCTGTTCGGCGTGGACGCCATCCAGTACCGGCTGGCCAACAGCGGCGCTGCGGCGCTGGTGACCGACGCCGAGGGCTGCCGCAAGCTGCTCGAAATCCGCGCCAGCCTGCCGGACCTGAAGGTCATCTATTGCATCGATGGCGAAGGCGAGGGCGGCGCGGTGCCGTTCCATCCGGCGCTGGCCGCCGAGTCCGACGACTACACGCCGGTGCGCACCGCGGCAAACGACCCCGCCGTCATCATCTATACGTCGGGCACCACGGGCAAGCCCAAGGGCGCGCTGCATGCGCATCGCGTCCTGCTGGGGCATCTGCCCGGCGTGGAGATGTCGCACGAGTTCTTCCCCGAAAACGCCAAGCTGATGTGGACGCCGGCCGACTGGGCCTGGATCGGCGGCCTGCTGGATGTGCTGCTGCCGTCTTGGCACCACGGCGTGCCCGTGCTGGCGCGTCGTTTCGAGAAGTTCGACGGCACCTCCGCCCTGGAACTGATGGCGCGCCACGGCGTCACGCACACCTTCCTGCCGCCTACCGCGCTGAAAATGATGCGCGGCGCAGCCTATCCCGAAGCGGCCGGCCCGTTGGCCCTGCGCTCGGTGGCCAGCGGCGGCGAATCGCTGGGGGCCGAGCTCATCGACTGGGGCCGCCGCGTGCTGGGCGTCACCATCAACGAGTTCTATGGCCAGACCGAATGCAACATGCTGGTGTCGTCGTGCTCGTCGCTGTTCGACCCGCAAATCGGCTCGATCGGCCGTGCGGCGCCCGGGCACCGGGTGGCTATTGTGGATGACCAGGGCGTGGAAGTGGCCGATGGACAAGAGGGCAACATCGGCGTATCGCGGCCGGACCCGGTCATGTTCCTGGGCTACTGGAACAACCCCGAGGCCACCGCCGAGAAATTCGTGGGTGACTACCTGCTGACGGGCGACCTGGGCGTGCGCGACGAGCAAGGCTTCATCCGCTTCGTGGGGCGCAATGACGACGTCATCACCAGCGCCGGCTACCGCATCGGCCCGGCACCCATCGAGGACTGCCTGATCGGCCATCCGGCCGTGCGGATGGCGGCGGTGGTGGGCGTGCCGGACGAGCAGCGCACGGAAATCGTGATGGCCTATGTGGTGCTGAACGACGGCTTCGACGGCGACGAGGCGCTGGTCAAGGCCCTGCAGGCGCATGTCCGCACCCGCTTGGCCGCGCATGAATACCCGCGCGCGATCCGCTTTGTAACCAGTTTGCCGACCACCGCCACCGGCAAGATCATTCGCAGGGAGTTGCGTGACGGCCGCTATTCCTGAGCCGTCTCAACCCGTGACAAACTCGTCCATGAGGATGGGTTGACGGGTTGCCCCGCGCTGCAAGTATGATGGCGCAAATTACATACGGCCCCACGCAATTGGGGCCGTATCACCATTTGTCTAAGTATGGAGATAGCCCCAATGAATAAGCCATTGGATGGGGGCCTTGCGGCGTTGAACGTGCCGGCCCACGTCAAGCATCGCGGCCTGATTGACTGGGTGGCCAGTTTTGTCGCGTTGGCCAAACCCGATCGTGTCGTCTGGTGCGACGGCTCGCAAGAGGAATATGACCGCCTGTGCGAACAGATGGTCCAGTCCGGCACGATGCGCAGGCTGAATCCCGCCAAGCGGCCCAATTCCTTCCTGGCGTGCTCGGATCCGTCCGACGTCGCGCGTGTGGAAGACCGCACCTTCATCTGTTCGGACCGGCCCGAAGACGCCGGCCCGACCAACAACTGGGCCGACCCGGCCCAGATGCGCGACACGCTCAACGGCCTGTTCGATGGCGCCATGCGCGGCCGTACACTGTACGTCGTGCCGTTCTCGATGGGCCCCCTGGGTTCGGACATTGCCCACATCGGCGTGGAACTGTCCGACAGCCCCTACGTGGCCGTGAACATGCGCATCATGACGCGCATGGGCAAGCAGGTCTATGACGTGCTGGGCACCGACGGCGACTTCGTGCCTTGCGTGCATTCCGTGGGCAAGCCCCTGGCCGCCGGCGAAGCCGACGTGGCCTGGCCCTGCAACCCCACCAAGTACATCGTGCATTTCCCCAAGAGCCGCGAGATCTGGAGCTACGGCTCGGGCTATGGCGGCAATGCGCTGCTGGGCAAGAAGTGCTTTGCGCTGCGCATCGCCTCCACCATGGGGCGCGACCAGGGCTGGCTGGCCGAACACATGCTGATCCTGGGCGTGACCTCGCCCAAGGGCCGCAAATACCACGTGGCCGCCGCGTTCCCGTCCGCCTGCGGCAAGACCAACTTCGCCATGCTGATCCCGCCGCAAGGCATGGACGGCTGGAAGGTCACCACGATTGGCGACGACATCGCCTGGATCAAGCCGGGCGCCGACGGCCGCCTGCACGCCATCAACCCGGAAGCCGGCTATTTCGGCGTGGCCCCGGGCACCAGCGAGCAGACCAACTTCAACGCCATGGCGACCCTCAAGGCCAATGTCATCTTCACCAACGTGGCGCTGACCGATGACGGCGACGTCTGGTGGGAAGGCATGACCGACACGCCGCCCGCGCACCTGATCGACTGGCAAGGCCAGGACTGGACGCCCGCCATCGCGCGCGAAACCGGCCGCAAGGCCGCGCACCCGAACGCGCGCTTCACCGCGCCGGCCGCGCAGTGCCCGTCCATCGATCCGGAATGGGAAAACCCCGAAGGCGTGGTCATCGACGCCTTCATCTTCGGCGGCCGCCGCTCCACCACGGTGCCGCTGGTGACCGAGGCGCGCAACTGGGTCGAAGGCGTCTACATGGCCGCGACCATGGGTTCGGAGACCACCGCCGCCGCCGTCGGGCAGCAGGGCGTGGTGCGCCGCGACCCGTTCGCCATGCTGCCGTTCTGCGGCTACAACATGAGCGACTACTTCAACCACTGGCTGAAGCTGGGCAAGCAACTGGAAGCCACCGGCGCCACGTTGCCGCGCATCTATTGCGTCAACTGGTTCCGCAAGGGCCCGGACGGCAAGTTCGTCTGGCCGGGTTTCGGCGAGAACATGCGCGTGCTGCGCTGGATGCTGGGCCGCATCGACGGCCAGTCCAAGGGCGTGGACCAGGTGTTTGGCGTATCGCCCAGCTATCAGGACATCGATTGGACGGGTCTGGAATTCACGCCGGACAAGTTCGACCAGGTCATGTCGGTGGACGCTGCCGCCTGGCGCGAGGAACTGGCGCTGCACCACGAGCTCTTCGGCCAACTGGCCCAGGGCCTGCCTGAAGACCTGCCGGCCACCAAGGCCAAGATCGAAGGGCGCCTGGCAGCCTGATCGCTGACTGCGTCTGAAAAGCCCGCGTGCCGCATAGGCACGCGGGCTTTTCTATTTCATGATGACTTTTCCCTGGGGCATTGCGAGCCAGCGGGATATTTAAGGAGTCATTGTGGCGAAACCGAAATTGACGAAGTCCGCTGTGGACGAGCGACAAACGCAAACCCTGCTAGGCGACATCCGTTCTTTGATCGACGCGGCGCATCAATGTGCGGCGGCCGCCGTCAATGCCGAATTGACCCTGCTGTTCTGGCGTGTTGGCCATCGCATCCATACCGAAGTGTTGGCCGGCAGGCGGGCAGGGTATGGCGAGGAGATCTTGTCGACCTTGGCAGGGCAGCTTGCCCGCGACTACGGGCGAGGCTTCGGAGAGAAAAACCTGCGCCGGATGGTCAAATTCGCAGTGACTTTTCCGGTCGAGGAAATTGTCGCGACGCTGTCGCGACAATTGAGCTGGTCGCACTTTGTGCTGCTCCTGGCCCTGAAGGATCCACGGCAACGCGAATATTATGCGCACATGGCCGGAATTGATCGCTGGAGCGTCAGAACGCTGCGCGAGCGGATCGGCTCAATGCTCTACGAGCGCACCGCATTGTCTCGTCAACCGGACAGGCTGGTTGCACAGGAATTGGAATCCCTGCGCAATGCGCAGCGGATGTCGCCCAGTCTGGTGATGCGCGATCCCTATATCCTCGACTTTTTAGAACTGCGCGACACCTGGCAGGAAAGCGACCTGGAAGCGGCCATCATCCGCGACATGGAATCCTTCCTGCTTGAACTGGGCGCGGGCTTTACCTTTGTGGCCCGGCAAAAGCGCATCCAGATCGACGACGAGGACTTTTACCTTGACTTGCTGTTCTACAACCGCAAGTTGCGCCGGCTGGTGGCGGTGGAGTTGAAGGTGGATGAGTTCAAGGCGGCCTACAAAGGCCAGATGGAGCTTTACCTGCGATGGCTGGATAAATTCGAGCGCGAGCCCGAGGAAGCCGCGCCGCTCGGCATCATCCTTTGCGCGGGCAAGAAGTCCGAACAAATCGAGCTCTTGGAACTGGACAAGTCAGGCATACACGTGGCGGAGTATCTGACCGCCTTGCCGCCGCGGGCGGTGCTGGTGGAACGGTTGCAGCAGGCCGCTTGCCGGGCGCGTGCGCAGATCGAACTGCGGGGCATGGCGGAACGAGGCACAATGGCTTCATGAAACTGGACCCGGAAGACCTTGCGAAGATCAGCGCGCTGACGCTCGCGCACTATGAAGAGAACGCGGAATCGTTCGAGGCCGGCACGCGCGACCACGATGTCAGCCAGAACATCGCCGCGTTGCTGCGGCATATCCAGGGCGAGCCACCCTACGACATCCTGGACCTGGGATGCGGACCCGGCCGCGACTTGAAGACCTTCGTCGCGCTGGGCCATCGGCCGGTGGGGCTGGACGGCACGCCCAGCTTTGTCGCCATGGCGCGCGTGGCCAGTGGCTGCGAAGTCTGGCACCAGGATTTCCTGAAACTGGCGTTGCCCGCCGAACGCTTTGACGGCATCTTCGCCAATGCCGTGCTGTTTCATGTGCCCGGCCAGGAACTGCCCCAGGTGTTGCGCGCGCTGCGCGCGGCGCTGAAACCGGGCGGCGTGCTGTTCAGCTCGAACCCGCGCGGCGGCAATCAGGAAGGATGGAACCGTGGGCGCTATGGCGTCTACCACGACCTGGACGGCTGGCGCAGCCTGCTGGAGGACGCCGGCTTCGAAGCGCTGGAACACTACTACCGCCCGGAAGGACTGCCGCGCGACCAGCAGCCCTGGCTGGCCAGCGTCTGGCGGCGTATAGGCTAGCGCGGTGCGCATCGGGCGCTGCCGCCACGGGCGGCGCCTTGGCAGAAAACGGACAGCGGCTGCGAATTCCGGCCATCGTGTCCAGCCTGTATCCCCATTTCCTCGAATAAGCGCAGTCCGCGGATAGCGGCTGCCGGATCCGGCTACGCCCACCACGCGGCGCGGCATCAGTATTCGCCTCACTCAGTCAGCAATGCGGAGGTGATGCGATGAAGGGTCTGCAAAACAAGGTTGCCATCGTGACCGGCGGCGCCACGCTGATCGGCGCGGGCGTGGTCCAGGCGCTGCGCGACAAGGGCGCGCGCGTGGCGCTGTTCGACATCGACGCCGCCAATGGCGAACGCGTGGCCGGGGCGGACCAGGCCGCCACGCGGTTCTGGCAAGTGGACATCTCGGACGACACGCAGTTGGCGCGCGGCGTGGCCGAGGCCGCGTCCCACTTTGGCCGCATCGATTATCTGGTGAACCTGGCCGCGACCTACCTGGACGACGGCGCCGCTTCCGGCCGCGCCGATTGGCTGCGGGCGCTGGACATCAACGTCGTGAGCGCCGTGATGGCCGCCCGCGCCGTCCATCCCCATCTGCTGGCCGCCGGCGGCGGCGCCATCGTCAACTTCACCAGCATCTCGTCGCGCGTCGCGCAGACCGGCCGCTGGCTGTATCCGGTGTCCAAGGCGGCGCTGCTGCAGGTCACGCGCAGCCTGGGCATGGACTACGCGGCTGACCGCATCCGCGTTAATTCCGTATCGCCGGGCTGGACGTGGTCGCGCGTGATGGACGAACTGACGCAAGGCGACCGCGCCAAGACCGATCGCGTGGCCGCCGATTACCACTTGCTGGGGCGCGCCGGCGATCCGGCCGAAGTGGCCGAGGTGGTCGCGTTTCTGCTGTCGGACCACGCCAGTTTTGTCACCGGCGCCGATTACGCGGTGGATGGCGGCTACTCCGCCATGGGGCCGGAGCAGGCGCGGCCGGCGATTCCCCGTTTGGCGCAGTAACGAGCCATGAACAGGCCCGCGGCAAGGGCGGCGGGCAATCCAAACGAAAGGAGAGGGATGATGCGTCGAATCGCGATCGTGGGCGGCGGCCAGGCCGGACTGCCCCTGGCGTTGGGGCTGTTGGACAAAGGGTACGAGGTCACCGTGGTCACGAATCGCGACCCGGACAACATCCGCAACGGCAAAGTGATGTCCAGCCAATGCATGTTCGATGCGTCGTTGCAGATCGAACGTGACCTGGGCCTGAACCAATGGGAGGCCGACTGTCCTACCGTCGACGGCATCGGGCTGACGGTGCCGCATCCCGAGCAGCCCGGGCACAAACTGATCGACTGGGCCGCGCGCCTGGACCATTCCGCGCAGGCGGTGGACCAGCGCATCAAGATGCCGGCCTGGATGGAACGGTTCGAGGCCCGCGGCGGCAGGCTGCTGATCCAGGACGGCGGCGTGGGCGAGCTGGAACTGCTGGCCGCATCGCATGACCTGGTGCTGCTGGCCGCCGGCAAGGGCGATGTCGTCAAGCTGTTCGAGCGCGACGCGCAACGGTCGCAATTCGATCGGCCGCAGCGCGCGCTGGCGCTGACTTACGTCGCCGGCATGCGCCCCGCGCCCGACTACTCGCGGGTCGCTTTCAACCTGATTCCCGGCGTAGGCGAATACTTCGTGTTCCCGGCGCTGACGACGGGCGGCCCCTGCGAAATCATGGTGTTCGAAGGGATTCCCGGCGGCCCGATGGATTGCTGGCGCGACATCAAGTCGCCGCAGGCGCACCTGGCGCAGAGCCTGGATATCTTGCGCACCTACCTGCCCTGGGAGGCCGACCGCTGCAAGGCAGTAGAGCTGACGGACGCCAACGGTATCCTGGCCGGCAGTTTCGCGCCCACGGTGCGCAAGCCGGTGATGACCTTGCCGTCGGGCCGTCTGGTGTTCGGCCTGGGCGACGCCGTGGTGACCAACGATCCCATCACCGGACAAGGCTCCAACAACGCGACCAAGGCTTGCGCCGTGTATCTGGAGGCGATCCTGGCGCATGGCGACGCCGCCTTTACGGCCGAATGGATGCAGCAGACCTTCGAACGCTTCTGGGACTACGGCGGCGCGGTGGTGGAATGGACGAATTCGATGCTGATGCCGCCCGCGCCGCATCTGCTCAAGTTGTTGAAGGCGGCCGAGGATTCGCCGGCGCTGGCCAGCGCCGTCGCCAATGGGTTCAACCATCCCCCGTCGTTCTTCCCGTGGTGGCGCGACGAACTCGCCTGCGAAGCGTTCATCGCCTCGAAGGCGGCACGGGCGGCGGCATGACGGCGCCGCTGGACTGGGGCAGCACCGACCTGCACCCCAAGGTCCTGCGCGGCGTGCTGGGCAGCTACCCGACCGGCGTGGCCATCGTGGCCACGCGCTGCCCGGACGGCCGCAAGGTTGGCCTGACCATCAATTCGTTCGCCTCGCTGTCGCTGGATCCGCCGCTGGTGCTGTGGAGCTTGGTGAACCATTCGCCCAATCTGGCGGCGTTCCGCGATTGCAGCCACTTCACCATCAGCGTGCTGGCCTGCGGCCAGGAAGCGCTGGCGATGCGATTCGCCAGTTCGGCGGTGGCCGACAAGTTCGACGGCACGCCGCTGCATGAAGTGCCGGAGGGCGTGCCTGCGATCGCCGGCGCCGTCGCCACGCTGGTGTGCGCGAACGACCAGCAGAACGCCGCGGGCGACCACCTGCTGCTGTTCGGGCGCGTGCTGCGCGTGGCCAGCGTCGCGGCGACGCCGTTGGTGTTCCATGCCGGGCGCTTCACGGCGCTGACCGCCGCGTAGCGGCCTTTCCCGTTGGAGTGATTCATGGCCACAGACTCAGATGCGCAGGTCGTCATCGTCGGCAGCGGGATGAATTCGCTGGTGTGCGCCGCGCTGTTGGCGCAGCGCGGCAAGTCGGTGCTGGTGCTGGAGCGCAACGACCGGTTGGGCGGATGCATCCGCACCGAAGAACTGTTCCCGGGCTACCACCACGACGTGCTGTCGTGCTGGTATCCGCTGTTTGTGGGCAGCCCGGCCTATGCGGCGCTAAAGCCCGCGCTGGCCGAAGCCGGCCTGGAATTCCTGCAAGGTGAGTACACGACCGGGCTGGTGCGGCCCGACGGTTCGGGGCTGGCACTCAAGCAGGACATCCAGGACAGCGCGCAGCGGCTGGACGCCTGGGCGCCGGGCGATGGCGCGGCATTTGCCGCCATGGCGCAACGGCTTTTCGGCGAGGACGCCGCGCTGACGTTCGGGATGCTGGGGCAGAATCCGTACGGCGCGGGCATGCTCACGCTGCTGTTCAAGGAATGGCGCAAGCGCGGCATGGACGGCCTGGCCGCCTTTGCCGCGGCGTCCCTGGAACCGTTTCGCCGATGGGCCGAACGCGAACTGCGGTCGGACGCGGCGCGCGCCCTGATCGCACCCTGGGTGCTGCATACGGGGCTGGGCCCCGACGACGCGTGCTCTGCGTTGATCGGCAAGCTGACTTTCGCGGCCGTCGTGGCCGGCGGCATGCCGGTGGTCAAGGGCGGGGGCAGCGGCGTGGTGGAGGCGTTGGCGAAAGTGATCGAGCAGCACGGCGGCCGATTGCTGACCGGAACCGCGGTCGAACGCGTGCTGACCCGAGGAGACGGCCGTCGGCGCCGCGCGGTCGGCGTGGTGGCGGGCGGCCGCGAATACCGCGCGGCCGAGGCGGTGGTCTGCAACGTGACGCCCGGGCAACTGTACGGCCAGCTACTGCCCGACGCACCCGAACCCGTGCGCCAGCGCGCAGCCGGCTACCGCTACGGCCGCGGCGGCATGCAGATCCATTTCGCGCTGAACGCGCCGCCGGACTGGCTGACCCCCGAATTGCGTCATGTGCCGCTGGTGCATCTGACCGAGAGCATGGAGCAGGTGTGCGCATCGGTGACCGAAGCCAACAACGGCCTGTTGCCGGCGCGCCCCACGCTGGCCATCGGCCAGCCCGTCGCGGTGGACCCGTCACGCGCCCCGGCAGGCGGTTGGATCCTGTGGGTGCAGATGCAGGAACTGCCGGTGCGCGTCAAAGGCGACGCGGCAGGCGAGATCGCGGCACCCGAAGACGGGCATTGGAACGCCGCGCTGCGCGAGGCAGTGGCCGACCGCGTGCAGGCGCGGCTGGAGCCAGTCATGCCGGGGCTGGCGCAGCGCATCGTCGGCCGCCGCAGCTATTGCCCGGCAGACCTTGAAGCCCTGAACTGCAACCTGGTGGGCGGTGATCCCTATTCGGGCGTGTGCTCGCCCGACCAATTCTTCTGGCTGCGGCCCTTTGCCGGCAGCCAGGGCGCGCGCGCGCATCGGACGCCGCTCTCCAACCTTTTCCACATCGGCGCCGCCACCCATCCAGGCCCCGGCCTGGGTGGCGGCTCCGGCTATCTCGTCGCGCAACATCTGGCGCCCCGTGGGGGCAGGAGCGGAACATGAGCAGACACCTTGAACGCCGGCGGCTGGCCTGTGCCGTGGCATTGGCGCTGGCAGGCACGGCGGCCCAGGCCACCGAAGGCGGCGGGCTGGGCATCTACCCCGACGGCCTCGAGAACTTCATGTCCGGCGCCTTGCCGCCGCCCGGCGTGCACATGCTGGTCTACGGCGGCGGGGCGCGCTACGACACGCTGCGCGGCAACGATGGCGAGCGGGTGCCGGTGCCGGGCTTCAAGGTCGACGTCAACGTGCTGGCGCCACGTCTGATCTGGGTGACCGAGCAGCAGGTGATGGGCGGGCAACTGGCCTTCCACGCGATCGCGCCGCTCCTGGACGTCACGTTCAAGGCGGCCGGCGAACGCTACCGCAGCACCGGCCTGGGCGACATGACGCTGGGCGTGGCGCTGGGCTATCACGTGTCGCCGACGCTGCATTACGTCGTCGGACTGGACATGTATGCGCCCACCGGCGAGTACGACCGCAAGGACCCGTCCAGCCTGGGCAAGAACTACTGGACCGCCCAGCCCGTGTTCGCGCTTAGCCGCATCAGCCCGGATGGCTTCAACGCCGACCTGAAGCTGATGTACGACTTCAACTTCCGCAACTCCGCCACGGACACCCGTTCGGGGCAGGCGATCCATGCCGACTACGCCTTGGGCTGGGGCGTGGGCAAGGGCTGGGTGCTGGGGGTAGGCGGCCACGCCTTCCAGCAAGTGACGGACGACAGCGGACCGAACAGCGCCGCGGGCCGGGCGCGCGCGTTCGGGGTCGGCCCGTCGGTGCGCTACCTGAACGACAAGGGCTGGCTGTTCACCGCCAAATGGCAGCAGGAATTCAAGGTAAAGAACCGGCCAGAAGGTTCGCAGCTGTACGTGAAGCTGGCGATCCCGTTTTAAGGCCGGGGGGGGCGCCCCGGCACGACCCCAGTCCAGCGCGGCCCCGTCGTGCTGGACCTTTTTCGCCCAGGCGTGTTCTCACCCGCAACGACGCAAGCTCTGGCTGGGGCTTTCGCCGTACCGTGCCTTGTACCCGGCGCTGAAGCGGCCCATGTGCGCGAAGCCCCAGCGCAGTGCCACGGCGGCGATGTTGTGGCTTTCGCCCGACAGCAGTTCGGCGCGGGCGCGCTCCATGCGCAGGTCGCGCAGGTAGTGCATGGGGCTCACGTCCAGGAATTCCTTGAACCCCGCATACAGGCTGCGCACGCTGACGCCAGCGATGCGGGCCAGTTGTTCGGCGCTGACGGGTTCGTGCGCGTGGGCTTGCAGATAGTCCTGCACGCTGCGCACGTGGCGCGGCAGCACCGCGGCGCGGCGGCCGGGCGGCACGCAGGTGTAGTTGTGCGGATGGGCCGACAGCAGGGTGGCCGCGACCAGTTGTTCCATCTGGTGCACGATCAACTTGTGCGTGGCCAGGTCCGCGTGCTGCGACGAACAGTCCAGCAGATACGTCATGAGGCAGCGCCAGGCCGGGCAATCGCGCCAGCGGAATCCCAGCTGGAAGCGCAGCGGCCGATCCAGCGTACAGCCCAGTTGACCCATCAGCGTGCGCTCGAGCAGGGAGCGGCCCACGCGAAGCATGAACTGATCACTGTCGTCGCTCCAGCGCATCGCCAGGTCGTCGTCCGGGCTGACCACGGACGCGACATCCGGCGTGGAGTCCACTTGCTGGGGACCGCTGCTGATGCGGGCCGATCCCGCCAGCGGCATCTGCACCAGGAAGAAGTCCTCGAGCGGGCCGGGGCGGATCTCGACATGGGCGCCGTAGCGCAACCGGTTCAACGAGACATCGCCCAGCGGCTGGTGATGCATGCGGGCATCCAGGCGCTGCATCGCGCCCACCACGCCCAACTGATGCGGCCGCATGACCCGGCCGACCATGGAGCGGGCTTCGTCCAGGTCGCCGGAGGCGAACAACTGCTGCGCCGGCAGCCCCAGGACGGATTCGATGCGCGGCGCGGCAGGCGGCCAGGTAGTGCTGGTGGCGGACGGCGTCGGGTTGATCATGGCAGGGGTTTCCTCCCGCGTGGGAGCCTGGAAGGATTCGATAGTAAAGCTGCGCAGGGCGGGGGGGACTGGTGGAAAACCCGTCCCGCGCCGGGGGAGCCTGGCCGTTTCCTGCACTGCCTATCCGCGGAATGCAAAAAACCGCGGCCAGGGCCACGGTTTTTCGCGCACGGCTTAATCGCCGTCAAATGAAGGAGTTAAGGCCTGGGGCGGGCAGACGGCGCCCGCCCCGTGGCGTCAGTGCATCTTCCCGTAGCGGCCGGCGTTGAAGTCCTGGATGGCTTCGACGATTTCCGCTTGCGAGTTCATCACGAACGGACCGTATCCCACCACCGGCTCATCGATCGGCTCGCCGCTCAGGACCAGGAACACGGCGTCGTTGTTGGCTTCGACCGTGATGTCTTCCCCGTCCTGCGAGAACAGCGCCAGATGCGCGTCGCGGGCGACGGACTCGCCGTTGACCAGCACCGTGCCGCGCAGCACCACCAGCATGCTGTTGCGGCCTGCGGCGACGGGAAACGTCGCGGTCTTGCCCGCATTCAGCCGCACGTCCCACACGTCCATGGGCGTGAAGGTGCGCGCCGGACCGGCCTGGCCCGCGAAGTTGCCCGCAATCACCCGCAGCGAACCCGCATTGTCCGGCAGCGCCACCACGGGGATGTCCGCATTGAGGATGCCCTGGTAACCCGCCGGCGCGGTCTTGTCGCGGGCAGGCAGGTTGACCCACAGCTGCACCATCTCCAGCTCGCCACCCGACCGGGTGAACGCGGGGGAATGGAATTCCTCATGCAGAATGCCCGAGGCCGCCGTCATCCATTGCACGTCGCCGGGACCGATGACGCCGCCATTGCCGGTGGAGTCGCGGTGCTCAACCTCGCCGCTGTAGACGATGGTCACGGTTTCAAAGCCGCGATGGGGGTGCTGGCCGACGCCGCGCGGATGGTCGGCCGGCTCGAACTTGGCCGGGCCGGCGTAATCCAGCAGCAGGAAGGGGCTGACGTTCTTGCCTTTGTCGTTGTAGGAGAACATCGAGCGCACCGGGAAGCCGTCGCCCACCCAGTGGGGGCGGGGAGCAGCATGCAAACCGAGGATCTTCTTCATGGCGTCTATTCCTATTGCGCGACCCCTGCGGGGTCGTTCGTCATAGGGTTAAAGATAAGGGCGGAACGCTGGTTTCGGTAGTCCCCCCTATTGATAAGCACTGTTCCATAGATCGGACGATGCCCCGCGCCGTCACGCCCGCTGCCGTCTGTCGTATCCTTGCCCGATGGAACTACGCGCGGACACTGCCCAGGAAGGGCGCAACCACCACGTCTGGGGCTTCGCCCCTGTCGCAACCCCCCATTCGCGGGTGCTGGTCCTGGGCTCCATGCCCGGCGTGGCGTCGCTAGCGCAAGTCCGCTACTACGCCCACCCCCGCAACGCATTCTGGCCCATCGCCGCGCAGGTCCTGGGCTTCGATCCCGCCCTGGACTACCCCCACCGCCTGCAAGCCCTGCAAGCCGCCGGCATCGCCCTGTGGGACGTCCTGCAAGCCTGCGAACGCCCCGGCAGCCTGGACGCCAACATCCGCCACGACACGCTCATCCCCAACGATTTCGCCGCCTTCCTGACGGCCCACCCGGCCATCACCCGCATCTGCTTCAACGGCGGCAAGGCCGCCACCCTCTACCGCCGCCACGTCCTGCCCACGCTACCCCAAACAAACCTGGAATACGTGGACCTCCCCTCCACCAGCCCCGCCCACGCCGCCGCCTCCTTCGAGACAAAGCTCGCCGCCTGGCAACAAGCACTCACTGCCTAAACACCACGGCGGCAACACCCCCGCAGTTCCCCCGCAACACCCCCCAGCTCCCCCGCAACACGCCCGCAACACGCCCGCAGCTTCCCGGCAACACCTCCCGCACCCCCCGGCAACACCTCCCGCCCCCCCCCGGCAACACCTCCGGCCCCCGCAACCCCCAACACGTATGCCCGAAAAGGCCGCGCAGGGCGGCCTTTTCGGGCGGGCATGCCACCCCCTTCCAGCGGCATCCTCACCCCCACCAGAACGCCAAGCACACCGCTCTCCCCAGCGGCCTTGGCATGACGCTGCTGGAGCTGGTTGTCGCGCGGGCGGGGGTGGGGCGGCCGTTCGGTGACGCCCGACGGAATCCGAAGGGAGCCGTAGGCGGACGAGGATGAGGACGGGGAAGTCCGGCCCCCGCGGGCCGGACCGTCATCGTTGGCCGCGCCACCCCCGCCCGCGCGACAACCGGCGCCCCAAGAACCCAGCACCAGCACCAGCACCAGCACCAGCACCAGCACCAGCACCAGCACCAGCACCAGCACCAGCACCAGCACCAGCACCAGCACCAGCAGCCAGCAACCAGCAACGGCAACCTGCGACTCCTTGCCCCGTATCCGTCCCCCAATTGATTCAAATCAACCCCCTATATAACTCCTAGTGATAAGTTAATAACAACAAAAAGTAACCGCCCCGGAGCCCCAAGCAATGCCCCCTTCACCCGAACCCCCCCTACCCAGTAAACGCGGCTTCCTGAAAGGACTCCTCGGCCTGAGCGCCGCCGCCACCATCATCCCCATCCACGCCGAAGCCACCGGCCTGAACGGCCAACCTCCGCGTCGCCCCGGCATCCCCGGCAAGCGCTACGGCATGGTCGTCGACATGCGCAAATGCATCGGCTGCCAGTCCTGTACGGTCAGCTGTTCCATGGAAAACCTGCCCCCCATCGGGCAATTCCGCACCACCGTCCTGCAGTACGAAGTCACCCCCGACGACGGCGGCCCCTGCGCCATGGTCATGTTGCCCCGCCTCTGCAACCACTGTGACAACCCGCCCTGCGTCCCCGTTTGCCCCGTGCAAGCCACCTTCCAGCGGGAAGACGGCATCGTGCTGGTCGACAACGAACGCTGCGTCGGCTGCGCCTACTGCGTGCAAGCCTGTCCCTACGACGCCCGGTTCATCAACCACGAAACGCAAACGGCCGACAAATGCACGTTCTGCGAACACCGCCTGGAAGCCGGCCTGCTGCCGGCCTGCGTGGAAAGCTGCGTCGGCGGTGCGCGCGTCATCGGAGACATGAACGACCCCGAGAGCGCCATCTCCAAACTGCTCGTCGAACACAAGGCGGACATCAAGGTCTTGAAACCCGAAATGAAGACCGACCCCCACGTCTATTACATCGGCCTGCCCGACGCGTTCGTGCACCAGGTCGACGGCCAGGCCGGCGTGCGCCTGGCTGGCGGACATTGAGCCATCACAGGGGACTTTCATGCAGATCTCGGAATTGCTCACGCCGGTCTATGACGCCGCCTGGTTGCCTTGGGCCGTGCAGTATTTCTTTCTTATCGGCATCAGCGCCACCACCGCGCTGACCGCCGCCTTCGCCGCTTTCGGCCCGGCCGGATCGTCCGCGCACCGGCTGCTGCCGGCGGCCGCGACCGTGCTGCTGGTGACCGCCGTCGCCGCGCCGGTGTCATTGCTGGCCGACTTGCACCAGCCCGGCAGGTTCTGGCACTTCTACGCGCATGTCACGCCATGGTCGTGGATGTGGCTGGGCGCCTTGCTGCTGCCCGTGTTCGTGGGCCTGGCCGTGCTGTTTTGCGCCGCGTGGTGGTGGGGCCGCATCGCCTGGGTGCGCCTCCTGGGCGTGGCCCTGGCGCTGTCGGCGGTGTCGATCCTTGTCTACACCGGCGCCGAAGTCATGGTGCTGCGTTCGCGGCCCTTGTGGCACACCGTGTTCCTGCCCGTGAACTTCGCCTTGACGGCCTGGCTGGGGGCGCTGGGCGCCATGTTCCTGGTGGGCCGCTGGCTGCCCGGCGGCATGAACGCCTTGCCGGTGGGCATGCTGCGCCAGCTGAGCTTGGCCGCCGTCGTGCTGATGGCCTTGGGCGCCGGTGCCTGGGCCGTGCTGGGCACGCTGGGCGTGGATCCGTCATTCGACGCGGCCCTACGGCTGTTCGCCGAATTCCCGATCTGGCGCATCAGCCTGGCGGGCGCCGTCATCACGGCCTTCTGCATGATCGCGCTGCTGCAGCGCCCGGCCCAGGCGCTGGCCGCTCCGCTGCCGTCGGCCACCCTGGCGCTGACCATGCTGGCGGCCGCGTGGATCTTCCGCTGGGTGGTGTTCATGAGCGTGCAGGGCGTGCCCAAGTATGGCGCGGGCCTCTACCTGTACGACATGCCCTGGGGCAGCGACGGCCTGCTGGGCATGGTCGGAGTGCTGGGCCTGTGCGTGGCGCTGGTCACCGCAGTGACCTGGGCCCTGGAGCGGTTCCCGGCGCACGCGCGCGGCATGGCGGCCTGAGTGGCCTAAGCGGCAAAAGCGGCCGCAAGACGAAAGCACATGGAAGACAAAGCAATGGACAAGCAACACGAAGACGACAAGCCTGGCGCGGCCGACGCGCCCGACAATGCGCTGCAGGACGCGGCGCGGCGCAAGTTGATGGTGCGAGGCGGCATGGTGGCCGGCGGCATGGCGGCCTTTGCGGCCGGCTATGGCGAAACCGTCACCCGCGCGGTCAAGGGCCTGGCGCACGGCACGGCCGGCGTGCCCACCGCCCATGCCGTGCGCGGCAATTCGCTGACGGCGGAATTCCGCATCGACCCGCTGACCGGCGTGTTGTCCGCCCAGCCGGGCCAGACGGTCAGCCCGTCCAGTTGCCTGGGCTGCTGGACCCAGTGCGGCGTGCGCCTGCGCGTGGACACCAAGGAAAACCGCATCCTGCGCGTGGCGGGCAACCCCTACCACCCGCTGGCCACCACGCGCCCCGCCGCGATGGAAACGCCCGTGCGCGAGGTCTATGCGCAACTCGGCGGCGAGAACGGCCTGGAAGGCCGCGCCACGTCCTGCGCCCGCGGCTCGGCCATGCTGGAACAGATGAACAGTCCGTTCCGCGTGCTGCAACCGATGAAGCGCGTGGGCGGGCGGGGCGAAGGCAAGTGGCAGACCATCTCGTTCGAGCAACTGGTGCAGGAAGTGTGCGAAGGCGGCGACCTCTTCGGCGAAGGCCATGTGGAAGGCCTGCGCGCCATTTTCGACCGCGACACACTGCTGGACCCTGACAATCCGGAGTACGGCGCCAAGGTCAACCAATTCCTCTTCACCGACGCCTCCAACGAAGGCCGCACGCCCCTGATCCAGCGCTTTGCCGCGCAGTCCTTCGGCACGGTCAACTTCAGCAACCATGGCTCGTACTGCGGCCAGAGCTTCCGCGTGGGTGCGGGCGCCGCCTTGGGCGACTTGAAGGGTATGCCGCACGGCAAGCCGGATTGGGACAACGCGCGCTTTGGTCTCTTCATCGGCGCAGCGCCGGCGCAAGCGGGCAACCCCTTCCAGCGCCAGGCCCGGCAATTGGCCGAAGCACGCGTGCGGCCGGAGGAAGACAGCTTCACCTATGTGGTCGTGTCGCCCATGCTGCCCGCGTCCTCCAGCCTGTCGGCCGGCTCAGGCAACGAGTGGGTGCCGGTGAATCCCGCCAGCGACCTGGCATTGGCGATGGGTCTGATCCGCTGGATCCTGGACAACGAACGCTTCGATGCCCGCATGTTGGCGCAACCCGGCCCCAACGCCATGAAGGCGGCTGACGAAGCCGCCTGGACCAACGCCACGCATCTGGTGGTGGCTGAACCCGGCCACCCGCGGCTGGGCAGTTTCGTGCGCGGCGCAGACCTGGGCTGGCCGCGGCCGGCCGACGCCGACGAAAAGTGGGAAGACGTCTATGCGGTGCGCCTGGAAGACGGCACGCTGGCGCCGCACACGACTGCGTCGCCGGCCACGTTGTTCGTCGATGAGCGCATCGCCGTGCCGGGTGTGGCAGGCGGCGCGGAAACGGTGCGCGTCTGCTCGTCCCTGGCCTTGCTGCGCGAGGAATCGCACCGCAAGTCGCTGGACGAATACGCTGGACTGTGCGGCGTGCCGGCCGACAAGATCGCCTCGCTGGCCAAGCGCTTCACCAGCTACGGCAAGTGCGCCGTGGCCGACGCGCATGGCGGCACGATGAGCGGCGCGGGTTTCTACACGGCCTACGCCATTGCCATGCTCAACACGCTGGTGGGCAACCTGAACGTGGACGGCGGTCTGGTGCTGGATGCCGGTCCGTTCCCGCCTTACGGCCCCGGCCCGCGCTACAACATCGCCGGCTTCGCCAACCGCGCCACGCCCAAGGGCGTTGCCTTGTCGCGCAACCGCTACCCGTACGAGAAGTCCAGCGAATTCAAGCGCAAGAAGGCGGCGGGGCAGCCGGCGTATCCGGCGTCCGCGCCCTGGTATCCGGCCACCGGCGGCCTCAGTTCTGAAATGCTGGCGTCCGCTTTGGCGGGGTATCCGTACCGCGCCAAGGTCTGGTTCAACCACATGAGCAACCCGATTTACGGCATTGCGGGTTTGAAGGGCGTGATCATCGACAAGATGAAGGACCCGCGCATCCTGCCGCTGTCGGTCTCGATCAACCCGTTCATCAACGAAACCAACGCGCTGGCCGACTACATCGTGCCGGACACGGTCACGTACGAAAGCTGGGGCGTGTCGGCGCCCTGGGCCGACGTGGTAGCCAAGGCTTCCACCGTGCGCTGGCCGGCCGTGCAACCGCGCGTGGCACGCACCGCCACCAACGAGCCGGTCTGCCTGGAAACTTTCCTGATTGCCTGTGCCAAGCGCCTGGGCATGCCAGGCTTTGGCCAGAACGCGATCTCTGACAAGGACGGCGCCAAGTACGCGCTGGACACGCCCGAGGACTTCTTCCTGCGCGGCATGGCCAACATCGCGTTCTCGGCCGGCCGCGCCGTGCCCGAGGCCAGCGACGACGACATGGCGCTGACCGGGGTGGACCGCTATCGCAGCCTGTTGCAGCACAAGCTCAAGCCTGGCGAATGGCGGCAGGTCGCCATGCTGATGAGCCGGGGCGGCCGCTTCGACAAGATGGAAGACGCCTGGGTCGACAAGGGCCAGAACCGCCAGACCCGCCAGGCTTACGCCAAGCCGCTGCAGGTCTGGAGCGAGGAACTCGCGGGTTTTCGCCATGCGATGACCGGCGAACGCTACAGCGGCTGTCCGACCTGGTATCCCGCACGCCTGGCCGATGGCCGCGACGTGCGCACGGAGTACCCGGCGCAGCAATGGCCCTTCCTGCTCAGCTCGTTCAAATCGAACCTGATGAGCTCCATGTCGATCGGCGTGAACCGTCTGCGCCAGGTGCATCCGCACAACCCGGTGTCGATCAACCGGCAGGATGGCGAACGCCTGGGGCTGCGCAACGGCGACCCTGTGCGCATCGTGACGCCCGGCGGCGCCGTAACCGGGCTGGCCTTGCTGCGCGACGGCATCCAGCCGGGTGCAGTCGGCATCGAGCACGGCTATGGCCACACCGAGCTGGGCGCACGCGCCCACGTGGTCGACGGCAAACCCATGCCGCACGATCCTGCACTGGCGGCAGGGGTCAACCTGAACGACCTGGGTTTCGGCGACGCCACGCGAGGTGAACACGCCAACGTCTGGATCGACTGGGTGTCTGGCGCGGCCGTGCGCCAGGGCCTGCCGGCGCGGATCGAGCGCGCCTAGGCTGGCGTGGCCGATGCCCAGTCGTGTTAGCGCACGACGGTGTCGGCCACCAGTTCCAGGCCGTCCGCGCGGACGGCCACATCGGGCAGCACGCCGCTCAGGTCGCCAGGCCGGGCGGCGGCTGTGCCGGAACGACTGATGCGGATCTCCACCTGCACGCGGTTCGCGCGTGACAGCGTTGCGTCCGGCGACATGGCGTTGCTGTCATCCAGCACAAACGCGCGCGGCAGGTCCGAAACGCGCAGCTGCAGAATCGCCAGCGGCATGCGCGACCCTTCGACGGGCCGCGCCAGGATGAATACGGTATCGCCGGGCTGGACCTGGCTGCGCAAGGCGTCCGCGATGCGGGCTTGCCCGCTGATGCGGGCGGCCGTGGCATCGCCGACGGGCGGCGCCGCGGAAGGTGCAACCGGCGCGGCCTGCGGTGTGGTACCCGACGTGGCACCCCCCGTCGCATTCATCGGGGCGGTCTCCGTGGTGTTACGCGCGGATGGCGCGCCGGCTGTCATCGTGCGGGCCTGGGCGATATTGGACTGGAGCTGCCGCGCGGCCTCGGAGTCCGGCGGCAGCAGGGCTTGCAGCCGTTCCCAATGGGCCAGCGCCTCGGCGGCGTCGCCGCGCCGCAACGCCATCATGCCCGCCAGCGCCAAGGCTTTGGGCTGATCCGGCTGCGCGGCCAGCGATTGCACCACGGCCGCGACCGCATTGGCGTCCGGTACCCCCTGATTGGCCGACAGCAGGGCGTCGGCCAGGTCAGCCAACACGGCGGGCTGGCCGGGAACCAGGCGCAACACCTGCTGGTAAGCCGCGACCGCATCGGTGTAGCGGCCCAGCGTTTCATAAGAGCGCGCCAGCGTGTACCAGCCGTCCGCATCGTCGGGCGCGTTGCGCAGGCGCTGCGCCAGCGCATTGATGGCCAATGCCATGTCGTCGCCCGTGTCGTCCGCGTGCGGTTCGACGGCGCTTGCCATGACCGACACGTCTGCCGCCGCGCGGGGATTGCCAAGCTTGCCGTACAGCAGCACGGCGGCCACCGGGATCAGCACGCTAAGCAGGCAGGCGGTCGCTACACCCGCGCGCTGGCCACGCACCGGCGCGGCCTGTCGCTGGCGTTGGGCCAGGTCTTGCAGCAGGTCGCGCTGCAACTCGTCTTCCGCGCGCGCCAGGCCATCGGCGGTGAGGCTGCCGTTCTGCCTGTCGCGCCGCAATTGTTCGCGCTGGGCCAGGTAGAACGCGCGCACATTGGCGTCGGAGGCGGTGTCAATGGGCGGCGCGCGGCGTACCAGCGGCGGGATCAGGCACAGCAGTGTCGCTAACAGCAGCAACAGGACGGCGAGCCAGAGGGTTGTCATGAACCGGTATCCAGAAAGCGGGCGGCACGGGCGCGTTCGTCGGCCGTCAGGGGCGCGCGGGCGCCCGACCGGCGTTTCAGCGTACGCATCAATACCCAGAAGCCCAGCGCCAGCAACGCGAACGGCCCCAGCCACAGCAGCCAGGTGATGGGTTTGAACGGCGGGTCGTAGCGAACGAAATCGCCGTAGCGGTCTTCGAAGAAGCGCATGATCTGCGCGTCGCTGCGGCCCTCGGCCAGTTGGGCATGGATCAGGTTGCGCATGTCGTGGGCGAGCGGCGCATTGGAGTCCGCCAGCGTCTGGTTCTGGCAGACCAGGCAGCGCAGTCCATGGGCCAGCTTGTCGGCGCGTTGCTGGTCGGCGGAAGACAACGCGGGCAGGGCAGGCGGTGCTTGCGCGGCGGACGCCAGCGCCGCTGCCAGGCTCAGCGCCAATGCCAGCACCAGCGACGCGGCGGCTAGAAGGCCGGGCATTCTCATCGCAACCCCTCGATCAATGGCTGGATGCGGTTGCGCCAGATGTCGGGCGTGATCAGGCCCAGCTGCTTGTAGCGGATGCGCCCGGCGCCGTCGATCACGAAGGTTTCGGGCACGCCATAGACCCCGTATTCGATACCGACCCGGCCGTCGGTGTCACTGGCGGATGCGATGTAGGGGTTGCCGTTGCGGGCCAGCCAGGCCAGCGCATCTTCGGGCTTGTCCTTGTAGTTCAACCCGTACAGTGGAATGCCGTGGCGCTGGGCGGCTTCGCGCAGCACCGGCAGCTCTTCGCGGCAGGGGCCGCACCACGACGCCCACACGTTCAGCAGCCAGACCTGGCCGCGCAACGACTGCACGTCCAATTGCTGGCCGGGCGCTTGCAGCAGCGGCAGGCTGATCGCCGGGGCGGGCTTGTCGATCATGGCCGACGGCACCGCGCGCGGATCGCGCGACAGGCCCATCGCCAGGAAGACGGCCATCGCCATGAAGACGCCTAACGGCAGCAGGTAGCGCAGCATCAGTACCCCTCCCGCGCCGGACGGGGGGCGGGGGCCGCCTCGCCCTCGGGGCGGCGCGCCGATGCTTCCTGGGCGCGGCGGTAGCGCTTGTCGCCTGCGGCCAGCAGGCCGCCCAGCGCCATCAGCAGGCAGCCGGTCCAGATCCAGGTCATGAAGGGCTTGACCTGGATGCGTACCGTCCACGCGCCATCGCCCACGGGCTCGCCCAACGCCACGAACAGGTCGCGGCTAAAGCCGCTGTCGATGTCGGCCTGGCTCAGCGCCATGTCCTGCACGGTGTACAGGCGCTTTTCGGGATATAGCGTCACCACCGGGTTGCCGTTGCGCGTGACGGGAAATACCGCGCGTTGCGCGCTGTAGTTCGGCCCGGCGGCGGGCGCCAGGCTGGCGAAGGTGAACTGGTAGCCGCCGGCTTCCTGCGTGGCGCCCAGTTCCATGCGCAATTCGTGCTTGACCTCGTAGCCGTTGGCCAAGGTGACGCCGGCGATGAAAATGCCCACGCCGGCGTGCGCCAGCAACATGCCGTACCAGGCGCGCGGCTGGCGGCCCAGGCGACGCAGCCAATGGCCGTCGCCGTCCGTCAGGCGCTGCCGGGCGTGCGCCGCGGCGCTGGCAACCGACCAGCCCGCCAGCCACAGGCCCAGCATGATCATGGGCGAGCCCAGCCGGAGCGGGCCCGGCATCGCCAGCGGCAGCAGCACGGCGGTTGCCACGCTGACGCCGAATGCCACGCGCAGCCGTCGGCCCAGGTCGGGTATGCCGGCCTGCTTCCAGCGGGCCATGGGCCCCACGCCCATCAGGAAGATGGCCGGCGTCATCAGCGGCACGAAGACGGCTTCGAAGTAGGGCGGGCCGATGGATATCTTGCCCCAGTCCAGCACGTCCAGCACTACCGGATACAGCGTGCCCAGCAGCACCGAGCCGGCCGCCACGGTCAGGACCACGTTGTTCGACAGCAGCAGCGATTCCCGCGACAGCAGCGAAAAGCCGCCGCCCAGCCCGACCGTCGGCGCGCGCCAGGCGTACAGCGTCAGCGAACCGCCCACGATCACGGTCATGAAGGCCAGGATATACAGACCGCGGCCCGGATCCACCGCGAAGGCGTGGACGGAGGTCAGCACGCCGGAACGGACCAGGAACGTTCCCAGGATGCTGAGCGAAAACGTGCAGATCGCCAGCAGCACCGTCCAGCTGCGGAAGGCCCCCCTGCGCTCGGTGACGATCAGCGAGTGGATCAGGGCCGTGCCCGCCAGCCAGGGCATGAACGAGGCGTTCTCCACCGGGTCCCAGAACCACCAGCCGCCCCAGCCCAGCACGTAGTAGGCCCAGGCGCTGCCCAGCAGGATGCCGATGGTCAGGAAGGTCCAGGCGGCCAGCGTCCACGGGCGCACCCAACGCGCCCACAGCGCATCCAGTTCGCCCGACAGCAAGGCGGCGATGGCGAAGGCGAAGGCAACGGAAAACCCCACATAGCCCATGTACAGCATGGGCGGGTGCACGATCATGCCGGGGTCCTGCAGCAGCGGATTCAGGTCGCGCCCGGCCATGGCCGGCGGCATCAGTCGTTCGAAAGGGTTTGACAGGAACAGCAGGAACAGCAGGAAGCCCACGCTGATCCAGCCCATCACGGCCAGCACGCGGGCGGCGAAAGCCAGGGGCAGGCGGCGGCTGAACACGGCGACGGCGAGCGTCCAGGCGGTCAGCAGCAGCAACCACAGCAGCAGCGACCCCTCGTGTCCGCCCCAGACGGCCGCGAAGCGGTAGGCGGCAGGCAGGTCGGCGTGGGAATTGCCTGCCACATACAGCACCGAGAAATCGTTGTGCACGAACGACCAGGCCAGGCAGCCGAAGGCCAGCACGGTCAGGCAGAACTGGCCCACAGCGGCGGGCCGCGCCACGCGCAGTCCGGCCTGCCAGCCGGTGGCGGCGCCGATCAGCGGCAGGGTGGCTTGCGCCAGCGCCGTCAGCAGCGCCAGGATCAGGCTGAACAGGCCGATCTCGGGGATCATCGGGGCTGCTCCCGCATCGCGTTGGCAGCCGTGGCTTGTCCGGCGCGCTTGATCGCATCGGCGGCCTCGGGCGGCATGTAGTTCTCGTCATGCTTGGCCAGCACTTCCGTGGCGCGGAACACGCCATCGGCGTCCAGCTTGCCCGCCACCACCACGCCCTTGCCCTCGCGGAACAGGTCGGGCAGCAGGCCCTGATAGGTCACGGGCACGGTATGCGCGGTGTCGGTCACGATGAACCGCAGGGTCAGACCGTCGGCCTCGCGGCGCACGGAACCTTGCTCCACCAGCCCGCCCACGCGAAAGCTCCCGGTCCGTGGGGCTTCTTTCGCCACCACCTGCGTGGGGCTGAAGAAGAACACCAGGTTCGATTGCAGCGCATTGAGTACCAGCGCGGTGGCGATGGCCAGCAGCCCCAGGCCGCCCGCGATGGCGAACATGCGGCGCTTGCGCGGCGTCATGGTCGTCCCTCGCCAGCTTGCCTGCGTGCGGCCTGGCGCCGGGCGCGCGCGCGGCGCCCCACCACAACCCCCACACCACC